>CAYUCD010000044.1:0-6007 GCA_964443265.1 uncultured Gammaproteobacteria bacterium
GCGTGAAAGATTTAACCGAGGCACAAGCCAACGCCGTGCGCGACGAAGTGGAAAAGAACTTTCGTGTGGAAGGCGAATTGCGCCGCGAAGTGCTTTCCAATATCAAGCGCTTAAAAGAAATTGGTTGCTACCGAGGTCAGCGCCATGTCCGTAACTTGCCTGTGCGCGGTCAACGAACCAAAACCAACTCTCGAACCGTGCGTGGCAATGTCCGTCGCACCATGGGATCTGGTAAACGTAAACTTGAAAAGACCTAACGCTTCACTATGACGACGGAAACGACAACGACCGAAACGGTCGCCATCCCAGAAACGGACGCACAGCCGACTTCTAAGCCGGTCAAAGCCAAACCGAAAAAGGGCAAGAAGGCAAAAACAGCTGTCCCACAAGGAAAAGCGTTCATTCAAGCAACGTATAACAATACGATTGTGTCGTTAGCAGATCCGAACGGAAACATCTTGGCATGGTCTAGCGCTGGAACCGTCGGTTTCAAAGGCCCAAAGAAAGCCACGCCATATGCCGCGTCTGTCATTGTGAAAGATGTGGTAGAAAAAGTGAAAGATTTTGGATTAAAAGAAGTGCATGTGTTGATCAGCGGCGTTGGACAGGGTCGCGAAGGCGCGTTGCGCGCGTTCCAAGCCAACGGATTAAATGTGCTTTCCATCAAAGATGTAACGTCTGTGCCACATAACGGCTGCCGTCAAGCAAGCCCACGTCGCGTCTAAGTTGATACTGTATGAAGACCTCCCAGATTAAAGCCAAACATTCACGCCGCGATGGCGTCCTCCTCTCTGACCGCGCTAGCCATGCGCGTGCCTTGCAGCGCCGTCCTTATCCGCCGGGCGTGCATGGACCAAACGGGAATACGCGCATGACAGAATACGGCAAGCAATTGCGCGAAAAGCAAAAAGCAAAACGCATGTATGGCATGCAGGAGCGCCAATTCCGCAACGCTTTCGTTAGCGTGTTGCGCAAAAAAGGTAATTCCGGAGACATGTTGGTCCAGCAATTGGAGACGCGTTTGGACAACGTGGTATATCGCGCAGGCTTTGTGAAAACACGTGCCGCCGCTCGTCAGGCTGTGTCTCACGCGCATTTTACGTTGAACGGAAAAAAGGTGAACATCCCTTCCATTCAAGTACGTCCAGGCGATGTGATCGCATTGCGTCAAAACAAATGGGAAAAAGGCGTGTGGAAAGGTTTGGAAGAAAATCTCACGAAAAAAGTATTACCATCCTGGGTGACGGTTGAGGCGAAAGAACGTTCGGCCAAGATCGTGGCCGTGCCAGCGGGAGAAGAGTTGCAACAGCCATTCGATCCTAAACTCATCGTCGAATTTTATTCTCGCCAATAACCTTTTTATTAAGGCCATCGCTATTTTTTATGGAGCCAATCTTGCTTCCATCCAAGATCCGATTTGATCGCGGAGACCGCCCTAACGAGGGTGTCTTAACGGTTGAACCGTGTGCCCAGGGCTATGGCACAACGCTCGGAAACGCGTTGCGTCGTGTCTTGTTATCTTCTCTGTCCGGCGCTGCCGTGACCGCTGTTAAAATTCGTGGAGTCGAACATGAGTTCGCCACCATGTCGCACGTCAAAGAGGACGTGTTGGAAATCATTTTGAACTTAAAAGCTCTGCGGATGAAATTGTTCTCCGAAGAGCCAATCAAGCTCACGATGACCGTCAAAGGAGAAAAGGAAGTGACGGCAAAAAGCTTTGATAAAGATGCGCAGGTCGAAATTGTGAATCCGGATTTGCACATCGCCACCTTAACGGATCCAGCGGCAACCTTAGAGATGGAAGTCTGGGTGAGCCCGGGTCGTGGATATCAAGCCACAGAAGAGCGCGGAAAAGAAAAGTTGGAGTTAGGGATGATCGCGATCGACGCATTGTTTACGCCGGTCTTGAACGTGTCCTACAAGGTGGAAACCGCTCGTGTGGGAGATAAAACAGACTTCGACAAACTCGTGTTACACGTGGAAACGGACGGATCAATGGATCCATTGGATGCCACAAAACGCGCGTTGGAGATTTTGCAAGATTACATGAACGTCTTGAAGGATTTAAATTATTCTGCCGAAGAGACGACTTCTTAAGATTACTATTCTATGCGACACCGCCGAACAGGAAAAACCCTTGATCGATCGAGCGCACCCCGCGGGGCATTGTTGCGTGGTTTAGCGACCTCGGTGATTTTGTATGAACACGTCAACACCACGTTGGCCAAGGCGAAAGCCGTGAAGCCACTCGTGGAACGGTTGATCACCAAAGGGAAGACGAAGACCTTGGCGTCTCGTCGCGAATTGATGAAAGTCCTCACCATCGAATCCGCTGTGAACAAGATTTTAGAAGAACTTGGTCCTCGCTATGCGACGCGCGCTGGAGGCTATACCCGCGTCATTAAGCTCGGAACCCGCAAGGGAGATGGAGCGGAAGTCGCCCAGATTCAATTGGTAAAATAATATGTCTTGGAAGAAATTGCGCGGCATGCCCGCCATCAAACGTGAAATCGTTGAGATCGACGCGACCAACCAGGTCGTGGGTCGTTTGGCGACCAAAATCGCCAAGTTGCTCATGGGCAAAGATCAGCCTGGATACATCCCGCATATTGATACGGGCGCGATCGTCAAAATCACGAACGCCGGAAAGTTGGTGTACACCGGAAACAAGATGCAAACAAAGGTCTTGTTCCGTTCCTCCAACCGTCCAAGCGGTGTGAAAGCGATTCCAGTGGCAAAACTTCAATTGGAACAACCAGGTGAAGTGTTGCGTCACGCGGTCAAATACATGTTACCCAAAAACCGCACGCAAGCGGTGCGCATGAAGCGTTTGATTATTGTCTAATCCTATGGCTACGACAGATACAACAGAAACGACGGAAACCACAGAAACAGAAGCTGTGGAAACGCCAAAAAAGAAAGCGCCAGCCAAACCTCGCGCCAAGAAAGTTGTGAAGGAAAAAGAGGCAGAGGTCAAAGCGCCTGAAGCGGAGATTTTAGAGGCTCCTGTCAAAGGAACGTATATTTCTGCGCTCGGTCGTCGCAAGACATCGATTGCACGATTGCGTCTTTTGAAGAATGGCAAAGGATTGATCACCATCAACGGAAAAAAACTCGAAGAATATTTCACGGTTCTGGAAGCGCGTAACTTGGTTCTCTCGCCATTAAAAGCAGCAGGCCAAGAAACAGCTGTGGATGTGAGCGCGCAGGTGCAAGGCGGTGGAATGAATGGTCAGGCTGAATCGGTCCGCTTGGCTTTGTCCCGTGCCTTGATCGAGTTGAATCCAACCTATCGCAAGACATTGAAGAAGATGGGATTTTTAACACGAGATCCACGCGCCAAAGAACGAAAGAAATTCGGCTTAAAGCGTGCTCGTCGTGCCCCACAGTGGTCAAAACGTTAATCTCAATACAAAAAACACCTCGCAATTGCGGGGTGTTTTGATTCTAATTAAACCGTTTTGTTTTCTTTTCTTCGCACAATCCGCCAGTGAAAGAAGAACAGGGGAATACCCACGAGAATAAAAGAAAAGTCGCGCACGAGCGATTGATCGCGATTCGCGATTCTGGATTGTTCCGCTTGCTTTTTCATTTCTTCATCTTGTTTTTGGCAATCGATCACATCGCTACCCACAACGCCAGAAGGTGTCTTCATGGCGCAGGTCGGATAGCTGTAATACATGTTATCTGCGTTGGTAAACACATACGAACGTAAAAGCGTGTTGATGGCATCTGCGCCAGAAAACACGATCATCATAAGCGCCACAAACGAGACAAGATAAAAATAGATATTTTTGATAATCACGACTTTGGAGTTGGATTCCATAAGAAAAAAGAAAGAAATAAACCTTTCCCATCATACCGTACAAGCGCTTGCGAGGAAATTTAGATAAAACCCCCACCTTTTAAGAAAGACAGGGTCAGGGGATTGAAAAATTGGCGCTTTTGCGCTATCATTCCTCATTAGTTCCTTGCCCCCAACCCCCAACAAGAGGTGTCCCGTGGAAGCTCTCATCGCGTCTGTGGTCGTTTTGGCCATGGTTGGCGTGGGTCTTCTCGGATTCGCCAACCAGCAGTACGAACAAGTTCAGCGCTGGGTTCTACATGGCCTGGCAGACAATGAGTGGCACTCGGTCGCTGATCTTGTGAAGAGTGGCGATCCGTTGCCATGCTCGTTTCACAACCTGCTCTTGCATCTGCGCTACATGGAGCGCGAAGGTCTGGTCGAACGCAATGGAGAGCGTACGGCCTGGCCAAAGCAAGAAGAGATCCGTGGAACCTTCTATCTCATCACGCAGAAGGGAGGTGTCCACAGACAGTTCCTGCTCGAGCAAGAGCATCACAAGTTCGAAGATCCATCCTAGGCTCTTTTTCCTTCCGCCCCCGTCGCATTATGCAGCGGGGGATTTTTTTATTCGCAAACTCTTGAAAAAAATCCAAAAAACACATAGGATCTGGGCATGTCATTTGGCGAAAAGGTGGCAAAAAATGCGATCTGGCTCATGGTGGCAACAACCGGCCAAAAAGCCATCGCCTTCCTCACCTTCACACTTGTTGCGCGCCTCGTGGGCGTTGAAACCACAGGAGCGTTTTTTTATGCCGTGTCTGTCACGTCAGTTTTTGTCACCTTCGGCGATTTAGGATTGACCCCGGTTTTAATCCGAGAAATGGCAGGAAACGAAGAGCGTGGCCGCCAGTTACTCGCCCGCGTCTTACACGCCAAGGCTTTGTTGATTCCCATCGCCATCGCGCTTTCGCTCACTTACGCCTGGGTCATGCAAAGCGATCCGAAGATTCTCGTGGCCGTTGCGCTCGCATGTTTTGTGATGACAGCCGACGCCTTATCCCTTGTCTGGTATGGGGCCATCCGAGGCCGTCGAGAATTGCGTTATGAAGCGTTTGGCATGCTGATGGGTCAAATCCTCGGTGCAGGTGTAACGCTTCTCGCTGTTGCATTTCACACAGGAATCAACGGACTGATCGGGGGATTGTTTGCCGGATCGCTTTGGAATGCGTTGTGGAGCTTATCTCGCGTCAAAAAACTCAACATCGGACCTCTAAAATCCAGTATCCCGTGGCGCACACTCATTCGCGCTGCTTTGCCATTTGCGCTCGCAGGCATTTTCGTCAAAGTCTATTCGTACATCGACACACTGCTCTTAAAAGAGTTTTATTCTGAAACGCAGGTTGGTTATTACGCGGTCGCTTACAAAGTGACGTACGCCTTGCAATTTCTTCCGCTTACCTTTGTGGCCGCGCTGTATCCAAGTATGAGCGCTGCGTACGCATCAAAAGAAAAATCTGCGCTGGAATCCATGCTCGTCGGCTCTTTGCGCTTGATGATGGTGATCGCCGCTCCGCTTGCCGCAGCCCTGTCTTCATTTGCGGTTGTGTTTATTCCGCTTGTGTATGGCAACGCGTATGTAGGTTCTGTAGCGCCTCTGACGATCTTGTCTTGGGTGCTCATTCCGATCTTCTTAGATTTTCCGGTCGGCTCTTTACTCAATGCCACGCATCGCGCAGGAAAAAAGACCACGGCCATGGGAATGGTCATGGTAATCAACGCGATCGCAAATATTCTTTTGATTCCGCGCTTGGGTCCGGTCGGCGCAGCGATCTCCGCAGTCATCAGCTTTTCCATTTTATTCTTGTTGGGTTTGTATTTTATTCGAAAAGATCTTTCGCATCCGTGGAATATTGCAGGCATCTTTGCACGAGGCGCTATTGTCGCAATCGGTCTGCGTCTTCTGATCCCGTGGTTATTGCTCCATGGATCGTTTTGGATGGCCGCCCCGCTTTCCATCCTCGCCGCAGGAATATTGATCGTGGCAACAGGGCTTGTTTCTTTGGAGGACGCACGACAGATCGGACGCTGGATCAAGCGGCCGTCTTCTGCTACGGTGGCCAAAGAAACCCATGAAGAATAGCTCCGTGGCCCTTATTTCATTAGATTATCCGCCTCAAAAGGGCGGATTTTTCCGTATTTGCGTTCCTGGGGAGGATGATT
>CAYUCD010000045.1:0-5806 GCA_964443265.1 uncultured Gammaproteobacteria bacterium
GTAGGTGACACGGTCGCCAGCGACGCATCTGTCCAAGCCTTGGCTGGGTATAAAGAGGTGTATCCCATGGTGTATGCGGGTATTTTTCCGCAAGATGGCGCTGAATACGAGCGTTTACGCGATGCGATTCTCAAACTCAAGCTCAACGACGCCGCGCTGACCTTCGAGCCTGAGCATTCAACCGCGCTTGGCTTTGGCTTTCGTTGTGGCTTGTTGGGCATGTTGCATTTAGAGATCGTGCAAGAACGTTTGCAACGCGAATTTGATATGGACGTGGTGGTGACAACGCCATCTGTCGGATATGAGGTGTCCAAAACAAACGGCGATGAAGTCTTGGTCAAATCTCCAAGCGATTTTCCAGAACCTTCGTTCATCCGCGAAACGCGCGAGCCATGGTCTAAGGTTGATATTGTGTGTCCAAAAGAATATCTCGGAAACATCATGGCACTCGTCCAAGATCGTCGCGGTATTTATAAAACAACAGAATATCTAGATGCTGAGCGTGCAATTCTTCATTACGAAATTCCGCTTGCGTCCGTCATCGTGGATTTTTACGACAAACTCAAAGGCGTGTCTGCAGGGTACGCATCCATGAACTATGAATTCGTGGATTATCGTCCTTCTCAGGTTGTGCATTTAATTATTCTTGTTGCGGATGAACCGGTCGAAGCTCTGGCCACGTTATTGCATGAAAGCGAAGCACAGCGTCGTGGCCGTGAAATTGTCGAAACATTGAAAGAAGAACTTCCGCGCCAGCAATTCGTGGTAAAACTCCAAGCAGCCATTGGCGGTAAAATTATCGCCTCCGAACGTCTGTCCGCCTATCGCAAAGATGTGCTCGCCAAAATGTCTGGTGGAGACTACACGCGTAAATCAAAACTTTTGCAAAAACAGAAAAAAGGAAAGAAACGTATGTTGGCGCACGGCAAAGGCGCGGTCGAAATTCCACCTGAGGCCTTTATCAAAGTACTTCGAAGAGGGTAGTATATCGCTATGCAACGTAAAACTGTTGAATTGTGGAAAAAGATTTTTGCAGGCTTTGTCGCAGCCTCAACCATTCTTTTTTTGCTCGCGCCCTTATTTTAAGAAGCGGGGAGTTGACATTCTCTTTTAGAACCTCTGCGCGCCCGTCATTCTATGGCGCATGACAAAGCGTTGGCGCGTGGCGGAAACCTGTCCGCCTGATTTTGCGGCCGCAGCCAGCGTTCCGCCTGCCATGGGGCAGATTCTTTGGAATCGCGGTTTGCGCACGCCCGAAGAAACAGCGCCTTTTTTTGATCCTTTATGGGAAAAGGGGATTCATGATCCCTGGAAATTTCGCCAGATGCGCGCAGCTATCGACCGGGTCCGTCTTGCTCTTGAGCAACATCAACACATCACTGTCCATGGCGATTATGACGCGGACGGCATCACGTCGAGCGCGCTTCTTCTCATCACCTTAAAAGAAATTAAAAAAAACATAGGCGGAGATCTCTCTACCATTGATTTTTATATTCCGCATCGCGACAAAGAAGGATACGGCCTGCATCCGGAAACTATCACGCTTCTCAAGGAGCGTGGCACGCAACTCATCATCACGGTTGATTGTGGCATTGCGAGTGTGGAAGAAATAAAAATGGCGCGTGCGCTGGGTATGGATGTGATCGTGATTGATCATCATCAGTTTGGAGATGTCTTGCCAGATGCACATTTGATTCATCCGGGTCTGCCAGAAGAAACCTACCCGTTTCATTCTCTGGCAGCTGTGGGCGTTGCCTTCAAATTTGCGTGCGCTGCTCTTGATGATGCGCGTGAACATGGATGCGACATAAAACCAGGATGGGAAAAGTGGCTACTTGATCTCGTTGCCATCGCAACTGTCACAGACATGGTTCCTTTGCTTGGCGAAAATCGTGTGCTCGAAAATTTTGGGCTTCGCGTGCTCAACAAAACCCGTCGTCCAGGATTGCGCGCATTAATCGAACTCGCAGGACTGACTCTTGGCACCATGGATACGGAGTCTGTTGGCTTTTCCATTGGCCCGCGTCTCAATGCTGCGGGTCGCATGGATCATGCAAGCGTGGGCGTAGAATTGCTCCTCGCAGAATCAGAAGAAGACGCAAAACGTTTGGCAGATGCGCTTGAAAAATGTAATCGCGATCGTCAGGACACAACGCGACGCATGATGAAAGAAGCAGAAGAAAAACTTGCGCAAGCTGGTCCCATGCAACGTGTTGTTGTGTTGTGGGATGAGCGTTGGCCACCTTCTCTCGTTGGTTTGCTAGCCGGAAAATTTCTTGACCGCTTTGGTCGTCCAGCCATTGTGATTGGTCGTCATGAAGAAAAATGGATTGGTTCTGGTCGGTCCAATGCGCCATTTGATGTCACAAATGCCATGCGCGTGGCGGGTGAGTCGCTGTTGTCTCGCGTAGGCGGTCACATTCAAGCCTGCGGATTCGCTTTGGAACGTGCAGAAAATCTCCCGCTGCTCGCAGAGCGATTGTATAAACACGCAGACGAACATCTGCGCGAAGAAGATCTCGTACCTCTCTTGGATGTAGACGCAGAGGTCGCGCTCGAAGACATGCAGTGGCCGCTTGTCGAACAAATCAAAACCATGGAACCATTTGGCGAAGGAAATCGCCGTCCCATGTTTCTTGCGCGTCGTTGTTTTGTCGCATCCGCAGATCTGATCGGCTCCACCAAAAGCCATTTGCGCATGGCCTTTATTTCAAAAGATGGGCGTCGCCTCAAAGCCATGGCCTTTAAAATGGGGGATCGTATTGCAGAAGTCCCCATAGGGCAGGAAGTGGACATCGTGTATCATATGCATATCCACGAATGGCAGGGGCGTCGCGATTTAGAGTGTCGCATCGTCGATTTTAAAAAAAGCGAATGATATGAAATACATTTTGAGAACAGATGGGGGTGCGCGCGGCAATCCTGGGCCAGCCGGTATTGGTGCCGTGATTGAAGATGAAAAGGGCAAGGTCATCAAAGAGTTCAGCGAATACCTTGGCAAGAAAACAAACAATCAGGCCGAGTATCAGGCACTCATTGTCGGCTTAACAGGATGCGTGGCACTCGGTGCAAAAGAAGTGGAGGTACGCGCAGACAGCGAGTTGCTCGTCAAACAAATGGCTGGAATCTATCGCGTGAAAAATCCAGATCTAGGCAAGCTCTTTCTTCAGGCAAAAAAACTAGAACTCCAGATTGGTCGCGTCAAATTTCGCCATGTTCGACGCGAAGAGAATGCGCACGCCGATGCCTTGGCAAATCAAGCAATGGATCGAGGGATGGCTTCGTGATACACTACCGTTGTCTATGGGTCTTTTTTCATCTGCTCCAAAACTCACGAGCTATATTGGCATCGATGTTGCCTATGGAGGCATCAAAATGGTGGAACTGCGCAACGAAAAGGGTCGTGCGCGGCTCGTGACCTATGCCTATGCCAATATCCCGTCTGATAGTTTGGATAAATCTCTGCTAACGGATATTCCGGGAACAGCCGAGCTCGTCAAAAAAATGTTAGAGAAGGCGCGCGTCACCACTAAAAAGGCGGTTTCTGCGTTGCCCATCTCATCCGTCTTTTCTTCGATTTTGAGCGTGCCAACCATCGATGATAAGGAGCTCAAACCCATGGTCACGAATCAAGCCAAGAAGTTGATTCCATTGCCCATCGAAGAAGTGGCGCTCGATATCAAAATTATTGATAAAGGAGAAAAAGCAGAAGGCGTAAAACCAGCCACGCGCGTGCTTGTCACAGCTGCGCCAAAAACCCTCGTCAACCAATACGTCGAGCTTTTCCGCTTATGCGGGTTGGAGCTCGTCTCTTTGGAAACCGAAGCGTTTGCTCATATCCGCGCGTTAATCGGTCGCGATCGTTCCACGATCATGGTGGTGGATATTGGCTCGTTGCGCACCAACATCTTGATTGTTGAAAACGGTTTACCTTTTGTCATTCGTTCTATTGCCACCGGCGGAAACGCGATCACGCAAACCATTGCACGCACGCTCGGCATTCCCATGGAACAAGCGGAATCCATGAAGCGCGATATCAAGTCCATGCAAACCTTTTCGCAGACTGGAGATTTATCGCCCGTGCTCAATATTTTATTAAAACCCATCATGGACGAGATTCGTTACTCGTTCAATCTGTATCAATCCCAAGAAGGAACCGGCCAGCCAAAGCGCATTGAAAAGATTATCTTAACCGGCGGTTCATCGCTCCTCCCGCGCTTGCCAGAATTTTTAACACAACAAATCAACGTCAACACGTATTTAGGAAATCCATGGGCGCGTGTCGTGTATCCGCCAGAATTGCGTCCTGTGTTGGAAGAAATGGGTCCGCGCTATGCGGTTTCCATTGGTTGCGCCATGCGCGATCTTGATTCCCTCTAAATTTTTCTATGAAGTCTTCTTTGCGAGCTGGATTCACGATTCTCGAAGTGATCATTGTCATCGCTGTTTTTGGGCTCATGGCTACGCTGTGGGCACTATCTTGGAACAGCACACGCGCCCAGTTGCGTGATGCCCAGCGTGTATCAGATGTGAGCATTGTCCGCAGTGCCTTGAGTCAGTATTGGCTCGAAAAAGCCTCCTACCCTGTGTCAGAGGGCGTTTTTCTTGGCGCTCCTGGAACCAATACAGACGGTCTCACCTCTGCGGGATTTGTTTGACGAGACAATGTCTCAGGCGCCGTCCTCCTTGATCGGATGCCAACAGGACCAAAGAGCGGAGAATATTATAAGTATCAAGGCGGACAAAGCGGCTACTCCATTCGGTTTCAAACCGAGCGCGACACAGCCTTTTGAAAGGCAAATGTGTATTACGCGCACGGATCAGTAATTGATACGGTTGATGAATTAAAATAAATAAAGGGGCGTTCTGCCCCTTTTTTGTATGACGTGGTTTTTTCTTCTTTTTGCCGGCCTCGGAGGCGCCATCCTCGGATCATTTTTAAATGCGTTGATTTGGCGTTTGCATGAAGGTCTGAGCTTGTGGGGCTGGTCTATGTGTCCGCATTGTCGGACGCGTATTCGTCCGCGACATCTCGTGCCCGTTATTTCCTGGCTGTGGTTGCGCGGGCGTTGTGCAGAATGCAAAACGCGCATCCATATCCAATATCCAGCCGTAGAAGTTGCCGCAGCCCTGATCGTTGTGATCTCGCTTTTGCGTCATCCAGGGCTTGGAGGTGTGAGTCCATTTTTATTTGAATCTTTTTTTGGATTGAATCTTTTATTTCTCGCTGTGTTTGATTGGCGCTATCGCGTTCTTCCGATGGAGTGGATGGTGATCTGCGGAGGGATCTTGGGCGTCTGGGCTGTGGCGCAAGGATCACTCACAGTCACACAAGCTGCTATCGGCGTGCTTGTGCCTGTTCTTTTTTTTGGCGCGCAGGTCGTGCTTTCACGTGGCGCGTGGATGGGTGCTGGAGATCCTTGGCTTGGTGCGGTCATTGGCGCTGCCTTAGGATGGCCAACCATTCTGTTTGCGATTTACGCGGCCTATGTCGGAGGCGGCGTGCTTCTTTTGCCATTCATCATTGCAAAAAAAATCGATCGAAAATCGCGCGTCCCTTTTGGTCCCATGCTTGTTTTTGGGGCCTTTCTTGCGCTCTGGTTTTTCCCATGGATGCAGGCATGGCTGAATCGCTGGTAGAGACCGTTTGCAAAAAATAAACCGTCTGCTAGTCTTGGAATCTTGCTTGCGAGGAGGATCGCATGCGTGACATCTGGTTTGATCTGCTCACAGATCTTCGGCTGAAGTTGTCTGAGATCTTGATCACAGCGCCAAAAGCTCGAGAGCGAGTAGGAAGGATTAAGCG
>CAYUCD010000046.1:0-5798 GCA_964443265.1 uncultured Gammaproteobacteria bacterium
TGTTCCGCCCTGGTTAATCTCGCCGATCGTGATTCCCTTCACCCGGGAATGCGCTGGAGCCGTTGGAATACGTTCAACCACAGGCTTTATTGCCTCTTTGATCAACTCATTTAAAATTTCGAGAGCACGCGCCTTGTTTTGCGCTTGGGAACGGCTTTCTTGGATCCCGAATGCAATCTCATCCAATTCTGCGTTATACCGATTTGCGAGCGACTCTCTGATTAATGCTTTTTCATTATCATCAAATTTTGTGCAAGGACCAACGAGCCAATGGATAATGGCTTTTGATTCTGTTTTATTGACGCCCTGCCCACCCGGACCTGACGAACGTGCAGCTGTAAACCAAACGTCGTTCATGGTGAGCTTTTCTAATTTTTTTGGCTCTGGCGTGAAGATATTCATATCAAAAGATTCATCAGTCATAGATAGCTTTAGAATAACGGCTGGGCTTGGTTTGGACAATGAGCGAACCCCTGCCTCTTGCCTTGAGACAAAAAATAGGATATAAATTGGGCGTTTCGGAGAACCGAAAATCATGGTGGCCATAGTTCAATGGTAGAACACTGGTCTGTGGCACCAGTTACGAGGGTTCAATTCCCTCTGGCCACCCCACGAGAATCCCTCAAGAAATTGAGGGATTTTTGTTTTGATTAAAAATGACGTGTCGAGTAAACTGCCAACATTATGATCACATCCTATAACGCAGCGTCTGAAGATGGTTTTATCTCTCGGGCTGATGGAAGCGAGGACTTTATTCCTGATGAGGCGTGGGATTATTTTTTGAGCATTCTTCCATCGTACGATGTTATTGTCATGGGGAGAAAAACGTATGAAACCATACAGGCATATCCAAGCGAAATGGCTACTTCTTTTGATGTTTTTCCCATAAAGCGCATTGTTGTTTCGCGGGATGAAGCCTTTGCTCCAAAACCTGGCTATTCTGTCATCTCATCTGTTTCTGAGATTCCTACGGTTGGCAAAAATATCCTTTTGAACAGTGGTCCAAGTTTAAACACGTCAGCGCTTAAGGCCGGGATCATCGATTTTGTGAAACTCATGGTCATTCCGGAAAAGATTGGCGAAGGCATACCGGTTTTTCATGAGCAACCAAACCTTGTTTTGGTTTCAACAGAGCAGGCGCCTTCTGGTCAGAAAGTTTGTACGTATAAAATCGAACCTAACGCATAAGCTTAGGGTTTTGCGTTTTGTTTTGCGGGTGCTAGGCTCTTGCTATGCCCAATCTTCCCACATCATCGGACGAGATGCTTCAGGTCTTTGACGAAACAGGACGCCCAACGCAAGCCCTCCCCCGCTCTGTGGTTAAGGCTGAACCACGACAGTACTGGCATGGCGTTACCAATATCTGGCTCATCAATCAACAAGGGGAAATCCTGTGCACAAGACGAAGCCCAAAACTCTACAGCAAACCCGGCCTGTGGCAATCTTATGTTGGTGGGCACGTGAAAGCAGGCCAAACCTTCCTTGAAACAGCCATTGCGGAGGCTGAGGAAGAAGTTGGAGTTGTGATTGACCCGAAGCGACTCTTTCTTATTGGTAGAGATCGTAGCCAGAAAAACTTTCAATTTTTTGAAAACTCTATCTATCCTTTTGATGGCACGCTTGATGATCTCACGTTCAATGATGGCGAAATTGTGGATGCGCGCTGGATGACCTTGGATGCGTATTTTGAAGAAGAGCAAACTCACCCAGAGCTTTGGTGCAACGGAATCAGACCAAATAATGAACCGATTATTCGAGAATGGATCGCGCGTCGACTCATTAGCAGCTAGTACAAGCGCAAAAACACAACACATCCCTTAAAGACAGGTTCATCCCTGGATTTTTGTGCTATTATTTAGCTACTCCTTATGAAAACATCTGAACAATTAGCATTACCGCTTAGCGATCTTCTAAATTTTGTTGGAGATCCTGTCTTTGTCAAAGATGAAAATTCGGTCTTTCTTTTTGCCAATGAAGCACTCTGCACCATACTCGGTCTAAAACGGAAAGACATTCTTGGAAAAACCCTCGGGGAATCACTACCCGCTGATCAGATGGATGTTTTCCTAAAGATTGATCGAGAAGTTCTTGCGACGGGTATAGAAAACACAAATGAGGAGAAACTCTCCCAAAAAGGAGGAAAAATATTAACGATCGTTACCAAAAAAACCCGCTTTGTTGATGCGCAAGGAAAAAAATATCTCATTGGATTAATTCATGACAAAACAGAAGAAAAAGAGAAGGATGAACAGCTAGCACAGACTGTGGCTGAAGCTACAGATTTGTATGAAAACGCGCCGTGCGGCTATCACTCTTTGGATGATAAGGGGGTGTTTCGACGCATCAACAATACGGAGCTTTCCTGGTTAGGCTATACGCGAGAAGAGCTTATTGGAAAAAAGACGTTTGCTGATGTTTGCACGGAGCGTGGTCGTGATGTTTTTAAGCAACAATTTCCCATTTATTTGAAGCAGGGATGGATAAAAAATTTGGAGCTAGAAGTATTGACCAAGAAAGGCGTGGCTATGACTGTTCTCGCGAATACGGTGGCTATTTTGGATGCACAAGGAAAACATACGGTTAGTCGATCCATACTCGTTGATATTACCGACCAAAAGAAAGCGCAAGAGGAGCTCAAACGGAATATTGCGCAAATTGAAGACTTGAACAAACACATGGTCGGACGCGAACTTAAGATGATCGAGCTAAAAAAAGAAATCGAAGCTCTTAAGCAGGCGGGTGGATCAAAAAAATAGCCTGCAAGAAGTTTCAACTTACTATCTGCTAATGGTTGATTCGACCTAATATGGACGGCACGATACGCAAAGACATTAAACCCGGAATGACCGTGGTGATTGTTGAAAAAGCAGACCAAGGGACTGGACGGTCTACCCGAGGCATTGTCCAAGATCTTTTGACGAGCGCGCCGGTTCATCCACGCGGAATCAAAGTACGCCTTCAGACGGGTGAAGTTGGCCGCGTACAATATATTGATGTGCCGGATGAGGTGTAGCCCTACCCCATTTTTTTGAATACCACTTTGAATACAGGTTCGTATTTGACTTCGTTTTCGTCTGTTAGCTCGATCGTCTCCCCTTTCATGAATTTTGTGAGCGCAATATCGCTTAACATTTGAGCGTCGGTTTTGATATCCATCACAAGGCGTTCGACCGTCTCCATTTCTTTTGAACACTCTTCTTGTACGGCATGTTCGATTTGAAGTTTCTTTGCTTTCAACGCTTTGAGCTGGTCTAGAAGATCTGCGTAGGGCTTTGATTGTGCGAGTAACTCTTTATAGATGCTCCCTACCTCTCTCCGTTCCTGTTTTTTTTGACGCATGCGCTGAAGAATCTCTTTCAAATCTTGCATAGAAACAAACGTGTTAAAGGTTAATGACGCTTCAGTGTAGCATTGAATGCCTGGCTCTTGCCATAGAATTTTACTAAAAGAAAGATATCTTGTACGCTTTTCGAGCCATGAAAGAATCACAAAAAGCACTGGATTTTGCATGTCAGGCGCTCCAAAAAATAGCTGAGAAGGAAACCGGCGAAAGCTATGGTCGCATTCTACGTGTTCTAAATACTGTTTTGCATTGGGGAGGATACCGCGATAAAAAGATCCTAGACGCTGGTTGCTCTATTGGTCTCCACGCAATCGCTGCTTCGCAATTAGGTGCCCATGTTGATGGCTTCGATAAATTCACCTTCCCTGTCTCGGGAGAAACAAATCCATTTCAACTGACTCAAGATGAATTTTGTCTCGTACAAAAAGCATGGAAAGACGCCCAAGTTAACGTTGTCATGCACGATCTTGAACAGAGCATGCCTTTTGATGATCGATCTTATGATCTCGTTGTTTCCAATGCTGTTATCGACCATCTTCACGGGATACATAAAAAACTTTTGAATGAATGCTCCCGTGTTCTTAAACCAAAAGGACTTCTTTTAATCACTACGCCGAATCTTGCCTCTGTCTTCAAACGTATTAGATTCTTAATCGGTCGTTCTCCGAATTGGGATATCAAGGATTTTTACGACTCCGAAACTCTCTTCACGGGTCACACCAGAGAATTCACCATAAAAGAGCTTGTGTCTATGGTCGAATCTGTTGGATTTCATATTTTGAGCGCAAAAGCTATGCCCACCTATTTTCGCTGGAAATGGTTTGGGCAACCCCATAAATGGCCTTGGATTTTTGCCTATCTGTTGGGCTTTATTCGTCCATCATTTGGTGATCTTATTTTTCTTGTTGCTCAAAAACCGGCAGAATAATGAAAGTTCTTTAGAGGGTCGTTGGGATCATCAGCTGGTTATGCCACGTGTAAACAACGTCTGAAAAACAGCTAAAATCACGCCCATGGGGCGTGATTTTTGTCTGCGGGGTGATCTTGACATAATCGCCTCATTGTGGCACGCTCTTTTGTCGTTCCTGTCCCCATAGAGGAGGTGCGCCATGCGCATTGTCACACGTGAGCAGCTCGAGACTAGTACCATCAAGAATCTTTGTCGGATCGGGTGGCTGGTCCTTAGCAAATTTGTCCCTTCTGACCAGGTGGAAGCCACCAAGCGAGCACTCTGCGTCAGTCTCATCAGAGACGCGGCTGCACTCTTTGCTTCGCATGTTGAGTCGCCTAAATTCACTTGCGAAGAACGGCCTGACGGAGTGCTCATTCATGCGGAAACACTCATCTTCTTCCAGAAGCAAATCACAGAGCTGGGTGGCAGCGAGTTCGACCATCTGAAGGACACGCTCTTGTCCTTGGGTGAGATCTCGGATAGCACTGTGTTCTACACGGATAACAGCGCCGAGACACAGCGGTTCATGTACTCCTCTCTGTGGAACGATATGAAAACGCAACTCTGGGCAAAGCTACTCCATCGAGCCCTTCAAATGGGTGGAACGCACGTGGTCCGCGTCAAAGAAGAACACGATAACGGTCTTGTAACTCTTTCTACGCGCATGACCATGGAAGTGTACGTGCTCCTGCCGTAAGACTTGATCCTTTCGAAAATTCTGAGGCATCCCCTGATGCCTCTTTTTTATTTCTCCATATTATTCGTTGACTTTTCTCCTATTTCGTGTTTTTATAGTGCCTCGACCGAGTAAAATCTGTCGTGGTCTTTTCACTCACATCGGGAGGTGCCTCTTGAGTAAAACAAGGTGCGTGTTCATGGTTGGTCACGATACAGCGCCTGTGCGCTGTTTCGAACGCCTGGCACGCGTTCTCGCGGAACGATCCTGTGAAACATTCATCTGGAAAGGACGCCCTGAGGGGCAGGCTCTTCTCACAAACGCGCTTGATGGTCAGGCTCAACGGTTGCGGCCGTCCGTGATCCTTCTTGGAATGTCCTCTTCTCCAGAGCGGGCTCAAGAGGAGCTTGAGGCGGGCCAGTTCGCCCTCCACCACAACATTCCGTACGGATTCTACGGCGATGTTCCGCGTTGCTGGACAAGAGCGCATTTGAATAAGTGGTTTGCGCCGCTTGCAGAACGTGCCGCCTTCTACTGCGGAGTTCATGGAGAAGACGCGCAGGCAGCACATGAGGTCTTCCGTCATGCCAAGCTTATTGGAACAGGCAATCCCCTTCGTGAGGATATGGCGTTCCCAAAGCACACCCGTCAACACGTGCGCGCCACACTTCACATTGCGGATGATGAGAAAATGGTGCTCGTTCCAGGTGATACGGTTGCTTTCAGCAACTTCGCTTCCTGGGTCGTACTCATGGATGCCCTGGACTGGCTCGCCAAGTTCGGGAACAAGTTCCAGATTGTAATTGGGCTTCACCCTGGGGACTACA
>CAYUCD010000047.1:0-5528 GCA_964443265.1 uncultured Gammaproteobacteria bacterium
ATCCTCAAGCCCTCTGTTCCGCTCTATGATACACGCGATTGGGAATCGTTTTTTCCCTTTTCTCCCCACTCCCATGAACTCCATGGAACAACACTTCCGCCTTGCGGAAATCGAGGTCAAAAAATCGACGCTCGATGAAAAGATTCTCGGACTGTTTCGGTATGAATCTGAAGGCCGCCAAAAACGGGGCCCCACCTTTCTTCTTGCGGTTGAGATTGCCTCTACGGCGTATGTCTATGAACAGCTCCTTGATGTTTTGAATGCTGCGGCTGAACAAGTGCGTAGACTCACGTCTGGATTTGAAACAGATCCTATGGCGCGGTTTGAAAAAGCTGTGCAACGGTTGAATGAAGCGGCTGCGAATTTCGTGGAGCAATCTCCTACGCCTATTGCATGGAACCGCGTGAATATTTTCGTGATGGAACTTTCGGATGATCAGCTCTGTTTTTCTGGAACTGGGATGCTGACAAATCTTTTCTTACAAAAACAAGATAACGGCTCGTATCGTTCGTTTGATTTGTTTGGTTCTTTGGAACAGCCACCAGAACCAGATCCAAAAAAGATCTTTGGTTCGCTTGTGTGCGGGGACTTTAAGGTTGGCGACATTTTGTTGGTTGGGTCTCAGAATCTGGAGCGTTTGCGCGGAGAATTGCGTTTGATTGATCGCCTTTCCTCGCTTCCGCTTGTGACGGCTGCACTTGAAATCAAACAGGATTTGGAACGCCGAGACATTCCGGATGATTTTTCTGCGGTGGCGATCGCGTCCGTGGAGCTTCCTACGCCAGAGGCGGGTTTAGAAATCATTGAGGAAGATTCGGCGCCTACAGAAAAGAGCACAGAATCTATTGAGAGACTTTATCAGCAGGAAGAAGAGGCAGAAGCCATGCTTTCTCCCACTACGCTTACTTCGCTCCCCTCTACGAGCAAAGGACAGCCCTTGCAAAACATTACCGGCAAAGCCAGCGCTTATGTAACGAACGCGTTTCAATGGACCAAGTCTTTGATCCAGAAACGTCGCAAAGAAGACGTTCAAGATCCAGTTACGATGGCGAGCTTACGCGGAATGAATGCTGGACATGGCACAACCATGACCAAAAAACGAAAAACAACGTTGATTGCCGGTGCTTTGATTCTTCTCGCTGCTTTGATTGGAACGCTTTGGATTAGCTCTGCAAAAAAGGCCGCAGCAGAACAAACGGTCTGGAATCTGTCTTATGATCAGGTTGTGGATCGAAAAAATCGTGCAGAAGCGGATTTGGTTTATAACAATGAAACACATGCTCGAGAGCTTTTAGCAGAAGCGGTGAAGATCTTGGACGGCCTTGATGAAAAAAACGCGAGCCGAAAAAAAGCAAAAGCAGATCTTACGCAAGAGCTGAATGATGTGCGGAATAAATTGAAGAAAGAAACGACCGTAGAAAAGCCGTCCCAACTTTTTGCGCTTCCCACAGACGCTGTGGCTGCGGCAAGCACTTTCCTCGCTGTTTGGAAGGAACGCGTTTATACCGTGGATGTCCCTGGGCAAGCTGTGATTCAGGTCACACCAGATACAAAGGAAGTGAAGCGTATTGGACTTTCAGCAAAAGATGCGGATGTGAAAGCTATCACCGCTGGAACAAACGGCATTCTTCTTCTTTCTGCCACAGGCACGCTCCTAAATGTGGATCCTGTGGCTGGTACAGCCAAGCCACTTTCCTTTGCTTCCACCAAAGCTCAGAGTATTACTAGCCTTTTATCTTACAATCGAAAACTCTACGCCCTTGATCCTGCTAAAAACATGATTTGGAAATATGCAGCTTCTGAAGCGGGCTTTGGATCTGAATCCACTTACTTAAAACAAACAAGCGCTGGGCTGACAGATGCTACGACGATTGCGATTGATTCAAATGTCTATGTTGGATTTAAGAACGGAAAAATCGCGCGCTATCTTTCGGGCGCAGAAGAGCTTTGGGCTCTTTCGCAGATCGATCCCCCTCTTCAGAGCGTCGCGAGCATTTGGACATCGCCTGACACAGATCGACTCGTGGTTGCTGACCCTGCAGGAAAACGCGTTGTCGTGTTCCGCAAAGATGGCGTCTTGATCAGCCAGATTCTTTCTCCGGAATTTAAAGGGCCTGTGGCGGTTTCTGCGGACGAAAAATCAAAGAAAATCTACGTGTTAGATGGTAATAGGATCTTCCAGTTGGATTTACCTTAATTCTTAGACAATTTTATATTTTCAAAGGGGGTCTGATTGACAGACTCCCTTTTTTGTTGTATTCTTTTCCCTCTTGCTCTTTCCCAATGCAACTCAGAGGAGGCTCTATGACGACTCGGACCAAGCACCAATTCTGGCACGCTCTGTGGGCCACGCTCGCCGTCGGTTTCACCTGCCTTGCGATCGGCATTGAGGTGTGGCTCTTCGCGCGGCACATCGCCACTCCCAGAGAAGACCATCTCTTCGAGGTTGTTCTTGCTGTGGTGTTTGGCATCATCGCCTCTGGTTTTCTGCTTCTTACGGAAGAGGCTCGCGAGCGTCTCGAGATCCGACAGGTCAACATCGAAACCTGAAGACAATCTCCTCGCGGAAGAAAGAAGGTGTTCCATGCATAGACTCCTGGTCTTGATGGTACTTGTGGGGGCTTTTGGGTGTGTGGGACAAGACCTGCCTCGAGGCGATCTCGTGGTGGAGTCCGATCCCCCTTTGAACAAGGCCCCTGTTCTTCGCACTGGGACTCGCAATGCTCAGATCATCAAGTTCTCCCTTACGGCCACACGTGAAGATGTAGAGATCCTCTCTCTTCCTGTGAGCTTCTGGGCTCCCCTTGAGATCGCCAGCGTTACGCATCCCATCTTCAAGAGCTTTCGCTTGCTTTCTCACCAAGGAAGCACGGTCCAAGGTCCAGTAGACCTCATGGCCGAGCAATGGGAGGACGGGCGGTTCGTCTTTGTTCTCTCAGACCCCTTCTTTGTTCGGTCCGGACAGACGCTTGAGCTTTTTCTCGTTGTGGACCTCGTGGACTTTCTCTTGAACGTTCCTCCTGAGTTCCGTGGCGAAGAGCTCTCCATTGCGCTCGGCCATCTGGACACCGGACGACTGTTCGAGTCCACGGACCTGGTCAAGCGAGCGCCTGATAGCAAGGCGCTGCCGGACATGGTCTTTGTGGAAAACGACGAGGCGATTTACGCTTCGTTCGCACTTGCTCCTTAAGCCACCCTTTTCTTCTTCACCCCACTTCTTTTCAGAGGCGGGGGCTTTTTTTATCCAAAAACAAAATCCCCCGTCGCATAAAGCTTCGGGGGATCTTTTTTTGCTTGCTTATTTCAACGTGACTTTTCCGCCGGCATCTTCGATCTTTTTCTTCATGTCGTCGGCTTCGGCTTTGGTGACGCCTTCTTTGATCACTTTTGGTGCAGCGTCGACCAAGTCTTTGGCTTCTTTCAAGCCAAGGGCTGTGATTTCGCGCACGGCTTTGATCACACCAATTTTGTTAGAACCGGCTTCGGTCAATTCAACATTGAACGAGGTCTTTTCTTCTGCGGCAGGCGCGCCAGCTGCGGCCACAGCCACTGGAGCGGCTGCAGACACACCGAATTTCTCTTCGAGAATCTTCACAAGTTCTGCGAGATCCATCACGGACATTTTTTCGATGGAGGCCACGAGCTCTTTGAACTTCTCTGGCACTTCCACGTTCTTCATTTCATCAGACATAGGGATGGAGTTTGCAATGAATTAAGAAGCGGTTGGCGTTGTTCCTTCCAATTTTTCTTTGTAGGAATTGAGCAACCGCGCGAATGCGGACATCGGACCATTGAACACCGAAAGGAGTTGGCCCAACAACGCATCTCTGCTTGGTAATTTTGAAAGCGCGATCACGAATTTTTGATCGACGAATTTTCCTTCAAAAATTCCGCCCACGAGTTTGATAGGCAAGTCTTTGCCTGCATCGCCGATGAGCTTGGCACCTGCCATCTCATCTTCGTTTGCAAACGCGACACCCAACATACCCGGGAGAGACTTAAAGTCGACGTCAAATCCGGCTTCTTTCGCAGCGCGGGCGAGCAACGACTTTTTCGCAACCATATAATCAACCTTGGAGGCGTGCAATTGCTTGCGCAACTTGGTCACGGCCTGCACCTTCATTCCCTGATAGTCCGAAAACATGGCGGATTTTCCGGTTTTGAAGGCTTCGGTTAATTTTTCTACGGTTTCGATTTTCTGTGCACGAGTTTTTGACATAGGATTTTCTTTCTATTGAAGTTCGACCTTTAGGTAATAAACAACCGCAGGGAGACCTGCGGAAATCCATTCAGTCGAAAAACGGCTGACGGTTCCTCGGCAAGGCCTGGCGCATGGCCAGATTTAGATCGCAATGAAGCAATCCTTGCTTTCTCAGGACCCACTGTTGTTTGCGCAAAGATTAGCCTAAAGCCCTTATTTCGTCAAGGCTCGGGGCCTTTGGCTAGCCCTTTTTGAAAATCAGGGTGTTGGTGATCCAGGAAACGAGCCAGAAGACCAAACCTCCCCAAAACGCGGCAGAGAAATTTGCGACTGTGAAGCCGGGAGCAATCTTAGAAGCAAGCCAGAACATGAGGGCGTTGATAATGAGGGTAAAAAGACCGAGCGTGAGGATGGTGATGGGAAGCGACAAGATCTGCATGATGGGACGGACCAAGGTGTTGATAAGGCCAAGGACGATCGCAGCGAGGAATGCATGCGGGAAGTCGGTGACAGACACGCCTGGAACCAGGCGCGGGACAATCATCACGGCCAGGGCGTTTAAAAAGAGGCGGGCAAGAAGTTGAAGCATATTATGAAGCTTGAAATTTTAGACGAATTTCTTTTACGCGATTTTCTGCATCTTTTAGACGCTCTTTGAGCACCTTGGATAGCTCCATGGCACGCTCAAACTTTTCAATGCCTTTATCCAAATCCGGTTCTCCGCGCTCAAACCAGCCAGCAATTTCTTCGAGCTCATTAAAGGCGTTTCCAAAATCCAATTCTGTTTTCTTTTTTGTCATAGTAAGGTTTGTTTAATAGATTCTACCACTGTTTGAACAGATCCATCTCGCATACGCACATCCAGCTCCTCCCCTGCTTTTATAGCTTTGACAGACACTCGGATGTGACCGCTCGCATCACGGACAATTGCGTAACCGCGACGCAGAACGGCGTTGGGATCCAAGGAGCGGAAGAGACGAAGCACGGACTCGATGCGCTCTTGCAAAGAGGTGTACCAAACGCGCACACGCTCATCCACCATTTTGATGCTTTGTTCGTAGGTGACTTGCACTTGTTTGATCCAGTGTCCTGCTCCTGCAAGGGAAAGATCAATGCGCTCGGACCATTTTTTCATGAGGTCTAAAAGCGTTTGTTCGATTTTTTCTTCTTCTTGCGCAATGGCATACAGCACATCGGTTTTTTCTGGGACCAGACGGCGCGCGCAATCGGTTGGCGTTGAACCGCGCACATCTGCGACTTCTTCGGCAAGGGTGAGATCACGCTCGTGGCCAATCGCGACCATGGTTGGAACTTTGGAGGCGAAGAG
>CAYUCD010000048.1:0-3669 GCA_964443265.1 uncultured Gammaproteobacteria bacterium
GAGGTTCATGGAACGCTTGGGACAACAGCAACGCTCACGGTGAATGCAGAGGCAAAAATTAAGGCAGATGTGACAGCGGGTGAGGCTCTTATTTCTGGGACCGTGGAAGGAAATATGACGGTTACAAGAAAGTTGGAGCTGAAATCCACAGCAAAAATCATTGGAGATATCACAGCAGAAAGTATTAGCATTGAAACAGGTGCGACGATTGCTGGACGGCTGATGGTTGGCATGAGGGCCACAGCAACGGAAAAAAATGGAGCACGGCGTGAACGAGGAACCTCAACGGCTCTCGTAACAAATGAGAGGTAAGAGAGAGCGCGTATGAATCCTGCATTCGCGTATATTTACGACGAATTTTTAGCAGATCGTCGTTTTGAACGTGATCTGAGCTTTTTGGAAACAGAAGCCGCGCGCAGAGGCGTGGAAGGCCGCGTGGTACGCCTGGCTATGTTTCGACAACCTCGAGATATTATTCGAGATCTTGTGAGCGCAGGCGTAAAAAACGTGATCTTCGTAGGGAATGATCTAACGCTCCAGCGCATGGTTTGGTTTTTACCGGATTTTGATATTACGGTCGGCTTTGTTCCTATGGTTGCAGGGTCAGTTCTTGGATCCTTACTGGGGGTTGCGCAAGGAGGGCAGGGGATTGAATCCATTGCAGGACGACTCATTGAACACGTTGATCTTGGTAAAATGAATGACCGCTGGTTTTTAACAGAAGCTGTATTGCCAAAGACAAACGCTACCATTGATGTAGATGGTAAGTACCGCTTGCGACCTATGCATGGAGGAGGAATCGCTATCCGCAATCTTGCTCCAGCGCCTGAAGGATGTACGCTTCCAAATGATGGATTGCTCGAGATTGTGATGCAGTCTGCGGCGCGTTCGCGGTCCGCCGTACAGTTCTGGAAAAAACCAGAGGTGCAGGAAACAAAACTCTTTTTATCGCATTGCGGGATTGAGCCAGAAAGTGCAGTGGACGTTTTTGTGGATGGCCAGTCACGGCGGGCGAAAGCGTTTAAGGTGGAGGTAGTCTCAAAAAAGCTCCGCCTAATCGCAGGAAGGCAAAAAGCGTGGAGAACACGCGAGAGCTTGTCAAAATAGAAAAAACTTGGTACATTTTTGCCGCTCGATCAGAGCAAAAAGCGTCGACAATCAAAAATCATGGGCGGATGGCGAAATTGGTAGACGCACTAGCTTGAGGTGCTAGCGGTCGCAAGACTTTGAGGGTTCAAATCCCTCTCCGCCCACCATGGACGCTTAGCTCAGTTGGTTAGAGCATCTGCTTTACACGCAGAGGGTCGTAGGTTCGAATCCTACAGCGTCCACCATGAATTTTTCATACAACGAATATGCCAGGAGGAATCGTAAAATTTGAAAACGCAGGTCCGGGTCAAGATAAAAAACCAGAAGCAAAAAAGTCAGAAGCCACCATTCAAGATCTTTCCTTTCTTCCTTCAGAACTTCAGGAGGCTTTTTTAGGTCTTCCTCCTCAACTTCGAAAGAAGATATTAAAGCGCGAAGCAGCCAAGAAAGAAGACGAGGTTGTTTCGAGAAGCTCGTCTAGATCTGTGATTCATGTAGCGACAGCAGAGGAGACAAAACAGTTCTTTGAGCAATGGGCGCGGGAAGCGCGACATGAAAGAAATGAATGGACAGAGGAAGAAGTTGAGGAAATGGATCAAATTGAGCGTGAAATTAAAATACGCTATATCCTCTTTGAGGTTTTGCCTGATCCGCGGGAAAGAAGCGAAGGCGAGGATCCTCTAGAAAAGCTGGAGGAGGTATTGAATGTCATTTGGGAATATCGGGGCGCAACAGAGCAAGAAGAGAAAGGGGCATCAGAAAAGGAAAAAGAGATTCAGAAAAAGCTCGAAGCGATTCGTACGGAATAAAAAGCAGCGGTCGCAGAGTTAGACAAGATCGGATCGAAAAAAGGCCTAACGCGTCAAAATGAACGGATTTTTGAAGAAAAGAAGCGAGCGTTTGTCGAGAAATTTGGAATGGTTTGGGTAGGGGTTGGACAAACAAAGCCTATTCCCTATGGAATGGACTGTCCAAAGGTAAAAGAAGAAGCAGATCTAAGAAAGGAGCTCGAACAGGAAAAAAAGAAGCGAAACGGGATGCGTTCGCTTTCGCTTTTATCAGAATATTTTGATGCAACAGATTTTTCTGTTTTGACTGCAGAGGTTCTGGAAGATCGTTTTGGTGCTTCACGATGGAGACTCCGACCTGTCTGGTTTAAAGCAATGCTCGATGTAGTCGATACGTGGCACGTAGAGCATGAGAGCGGGGGGGCGCTAAAGAAAACAGAGGAGCTTAATCCTTCTCAGGAAAAGAAACAGCAGAAAAAGATAGAGCACTTCTGGAGATTGGTTGATTCCATCCAACGATGTAAGGACTATCCGGAAACAGAGCCAGGGAATATTAAGAACATGGAGAGGGAGCTGGCCGTTGTCATTCACATTCTCAAGTAAAAAAGAGGGTCCAGAAATGGACCTTTTTTGATGCTAAGCCAGAAACGTTTTGCGACGCAAGAAGAGAATACTCTTCATAAAAAAAATCTGATAAGGTGTGGCCATGTCTTTTGAGCCGATCCGCCGAATTTTGCCAAAAGCAATCCAATCCGCAGGTATTTCTACGCAAGTAACATCTGCGCGCGTTTTAGAGCAGGCGAAAGAACTGATTTTAACGCTCTGGGGACCAGAAAAAGCAAAATACGTAGAGCCAATTTCGTTCCACGAGGGGATTATCAAATGGAAGGTCTATGCGCCCATTGCCTTGCAAGAAATAAAGATCTGGGAAGCGCGCCTCATCAATGAATTGAATCGAAGCCTAAACAAGCGCGCAGTCCTTCGTTTTGCCTACACCTCCTAGGTGCGTGGTATCATAGAGCTATGCCGTTTTTGACGTACGTCTGGTCCATGGGCATTGCCGCTCTCTTTTCTTGGGCTGCATGGATCTACGTTTTAATAGGAATCAACCCAGAAGAAGCCGGAGCGCTTAGCTTCTTTTTATTTTATCTCACGTTGTTTCTCGCACTTGTCGGGACGCTCTCGGTACTAGGCGTCATCTTCCGAGCGCGCAAAGCAGAGCAGGCGCTATTATTTCGAGAGGTGCGCATTGCCTTTCGTCACGCGGTTATTCTAAGCAGTGCAACTATTTTGGCGCTTTTCCTGGCTTCGCAAGACCTCCTCACCTGGTGGAACTTCATCGCGATTTTTGTTGGAATTGGCGTCGTGGAATACCTTTTTCTAATTTTGCAAGAAAACCGCCGGGGATAGGGATTTGACAAGAACAAAAAGAGCTTTGACGGGCGCGCGCCCATCGTGCAATCTTGGAGCGATCTAATGATCGATTTTTTCTATGTGGAACCGTTTACTGGGACATTTTACAAAACAACTCGGCATTGATTTAGGGACCACGAACACGCTGATTTTTGTGAAAGGGCGTGGCATCGTCATCAACGAATCTTCTGTCGTGGCAGTGAATCGACGCAACGGGCAAGTGATTGCCGTTGGAGAGACCGCGCGTTCCATGGTTGGAAAAACGCCGGCCAACATTCAAGTCACGCGTCCGTTGCAGCGGGGGATTATCGCGGACTTTGAAGTAACGGAAAAAATGCTCCGTTTCTTTTTTGAAAAAGTGCATGATGATCGTTCACTG
>CAYUCD010000048.1:3679-5516 GCA_964443265.1 uncultured Gammaproteobacteria bacterium
TTTTTTAAAGAGGAGTATTGTTGTTGTCATTGGTTTATGCGCGCTCCAAAGGTCGTGATCGGGGTGACATTGGTTGTGACAGGGATGGAACGAAGGACAGTGGGCGATCGGGCGATGTCTGCGGGCGCGGGCGAAGTCCTTGTCGTTGAAGAACCAATCGCCGCGGCAATCGGTGCAGGACTTCCTATTTCAGATCCATGCGGAAATCTGATCGTGAATATTGGCGGAGGCAACACAGAAATTGCGGTCATCTCATTAAATGGAATCGTGACGGCAAAAAGCATTTCTATTGCCGGCGATGAGTTGAACAAAAACATCCAGCAGTATGCGCGCGACGTTTTTAATTTATTATTGGGCGAACGCATTGCAGAAGAAATCAAAATTCAAATCGGTTCTGCGGTTGAGCTACCCGACAAAATGGAAACGTCTATGCGTGGACGCGATATTTTAAGCGGATTACCCCGAGAAATTATTGTGAATGATGCTCAAGTGCGTGAGGCCCTAGCACGATCGGTCAAAGCGATCATTGAACAGATCAAGACGATTCTGGAGCTAACCCCACCAGAACTTGTCGCTGACATTTATCAAAAAGGTATTGTCCTAACAGGCGGGGGTGCTCTCTTGCGTGGATTAGACCTTGCAATCAGCCGAGGAACAGGATTGCCCGTACACGTCTGTGAGGATCCACTAACAGCCGTCGTACGCGGGACAGGTATTTTATTGGATAAAAAAGATCTTTTGCTGGATGTGGCTTTGCCGCCCGCCGATCGCGTAGGCGCCTAACAGCATGGTTAAACCAAGTCGACTTCTTCTCCTTGGTGGCGCAATCCTTCTTGCGATTCTTTTGGGCTTGGCTGGCATTTTAGAGCCCGTGGGAAACATCTTGCGAAGAATTGGACTACCCGTAATACGTGCAACAACCGAATTCGTTGCCCCTATCACAACAAGATGGAATTGGCTGTCTCGACAACCAAATGAAGTTGAACGACTTGATGTGCTAGAAAATCGCCTCACAAAACTCGCGATTGATTATGCGCGTCTCAAGGCTCTGGAAGAAGAAAATGCGGCTTTGCGTGCTCAAGCAAAATTTTTATCAACCTCAGGATATGACAGCGTGGGCGCGCGCGTGATTAGCCGATCTATTGGCAATGGACGAGCGTTGCTGATGATTGATCGTGGATTAATCGATACGGTTGAAAAAGGACAAGCAGTGCTTACACGCAACGGAATTTTTATTGGAAAAATCAGCGCTATTTCAGAACGTGTCGCGACCGTGGAACTTTTAACAGACCCGGATAGTCGAGTTGCTTCTGCACTGGCAGGGGATCAGAAATTAATTGGCGTCTTAGAAGGGCGTGGAAACGGAGCAGCTGTGCTGACGTATATCCCTTCTTCTCAAGCGCCAAAACGCGATCAAATCGTTGTCACATCAGGAACAGAAGAAAAAGTACCTGCTTACCTTCCGCTCGGAGTAATCAATGCCGTGGAAGGAAAACCGACAGATCCATTTATCAACGCCTCTGTTGAACCGCTCATAGGAGGGGACCGCGTTACGTTCGTCTCTGTCTTGCGTCCAAGCGCGCTAAATCCAAAGCCCTAATATGAAGCGGACCTTGCTGGCATTGCTTCTGGGCCTCGTAGCAGGCATCTGGGAAGTAACCATCATGCCTTTTTTGCCGTACGGAGGAGCTATCCGCCCCATTCTTCCCTGTGCACTTCTCTGGCTTATTCAGGGGGATCGAACACGAGCGCTGATAACAGCATTAAGTGGAGCGCTCTGGCTCGATGTCTTTATTGTCGGAAGAACACAGCTGGCCCTGTTGCGCTATACGGCTAT
>CAYUCD010000049.1:0-5450 GCA_964443265.1 uncultured Gammaproteobacteria bacterium
AAGCATCGACTTCGATGATCTGATCGAGGCGGTAACCCAAGGTGATGAATGTTTCTGCGCTGTCGATGGGGTGGCGTTTTCCGTCAAAGACCACGCACACTTCTGCAGAGCCTTTTGCTTTGACGAGCGTGCCATCGCGCATCTTGCGCACACCTCCGTCTGAGAAATACCGGAATAGACTCTTGATACTCCCTGGACGCGTCTCTTCCAGCTTCCATCCCCACGAACGGAATGCCCCAAGGCCGGCAAAGCGATAGATGGTTGGCTTTGGCGTTTCCACGGTCGTATAGAGCAGGCCGTTTTCTATGCCTTGCCAGACACTCATTCCAGAGAGTTCGAGCGTGGGTGGTTCTCCCATGGGAAGGCATGTTGCCTCTGCAGATGGCTGATCTACTGCGCGCTCTGTCAAGCGCTCGTCTCGCGCCTGTTGCACTCCATAGAGATGGCGTTTTCCATCACTCCCTACGCGCCAGTAGTCGCTCGGGTCTTCCAGAGATGCGAGCATGGTTCCTGGTGGATGTTTGACCACGGGCGCAACATACGCCAGAAGCTGTGCCACGAACTCTTGCGGGTCTGCGAACTTTAGACGGAACCATGGGAATCCGTCGTATCCACGGAACCAGCTTGCATCCTCTGCGGCCGCTACTTCTGCGGATGAGAGCCTGATGCCGAGATGGAGATGTTCTGCTCCATCACCGTTTAGATCTGCTCGCTCAATGTATCCAAGCACGGCGTCTGGCTCTACAGCAGATCCAACTTGGATCTGCGTACGATTTCCGCGACCCTGCGCCATGGATGTCGGGCGCATGTGGCCATAAATCGAGAGGAATTTGTCCACGAGTAGCGTCTTTCCTCCCCCATCTCGTGTCCACATGGGTGGATCTAGCTTGTGTTCCACCACAGCGACGAGCGTGCCGTATCCATTTGCTGATCGATACACGCGGACCACGCCGCGCGCGATCGGATGGACGGGCGTTCCCTCTTGGATTTGCACGTCCATCCCCAGATGGTTTCCGTCTGCGTAAAACGAACGCCCTCTGTACACGCGCAGAAAATCATCTGCGTTGGTTGGAAAGCGTGCGACCTGCGCGTTGTTTGGATCTGGGTTTATTGGCTGTGGAGCACTTCCCCCTATTCCGACCTCGTCGGATGCTTGCTCCACCTGCAAAATACGACACGCAGAAGACAGGCACGTGCATGTAACGATTGCCATCAAAGACACCATTCGACGCATGATTGCCTCCGTTTCTTTGGTTGTAAGGAGCCTCCTTCCCGACCTTCGAGAAGGCGTCTGCATCCACGATGCATCATGGATGCGATCCCTTCTCCAACACGGACACTTCTTTTACACACGCACGGCTCTTCGAGGTTTCCCAGGGCAGTTTTTGTTCTTCTTGCATCAATGTGACCTTGTTGCGAAGAAGAATCTGTTTGCCCTCCAAAAAGGAGTGAGTTCAAAGCGTTCATCTGTTTGCAGAAAAGAACCTTTTTGCGTTCCTTGTCTGCGGTGCACATCACAGGCCGGTCTTCCTGTGGCACACCTTGCCTTTCTTTGCGCTCTCTCGTGCGTCTTCAGCCTCTGCGGCTTACTTCTTCAGCATAGAGGTTCAAAAAACGCGGTCAAAAAAAATTGTTTTGTACAGACCATACAAAACAAATTTCTTTTTTCTTTTTTTCTGCGCCCGCTTTTTGATTTGTTTTCTTTTTTTGTTTGCTCGCACTTATTTGTTTACCTGTTCCGACACTTTTTCTGTGGATACTTTTATTGGAATTTTTTTCGATCGATAGATCCACGCTGTGTATAACAATGCGTAACAACCGAGCATGGCCCAAAAAGAAACTGAAAGCCCTGACCAGACACCAATCGGAATTATGTCAGGCAATCGGCCAATCCAGAGAAGCGCTTGTAAAAATCCGCGTGCTGGCAACAAGAGCCATGGAATGGCTGGTAACAGAAGGCCGATCATTCCTGCTGCCATAATCCAAGGGACGAGTGGGAGCGCGAGAAGACTTGTCACAAGCCCCCAAAGCGTGAGCTGGCCAAATGCCCAAAGACTATACGGCACAGTCATGAGCGTTGCCCCGATCGTTGCCACACATATTCCTCTGATCGCATCAGAATGAATGATGTGTTGCCACTGCTCATCAAAATACCTTCCCCATGTTAGAAGACCCCACATGGCGAGAAAGGAAAGCGCAAAGCTTGCGTCAAAAAGAAGGGCCCAGGGTTTCCACAGAGTAAAGATAACGGCGGAAACGAGAAGCAAACGCGAGGGTCGTGGGACGCGACCCAACATAGGTGCAAGTTCGATTAGCCAACCCATAATGCCGGCGCGCACCACGGACGCGGACGGACCAACAAAAATAATAAAAGCGATAAGTGCTCCGGTGATGATACTGAAGGCTATTTTTTTTGGAAGGCGGAAACTTAAGAGGAACCCTCCGATCAACACCACGAGAATAGTGACGTTGGAACCAGAGACTGCGATGAGATGCAAGAGACCAGCCCTGCGAAAATCCTCTTTTACGGTTGGTGTTAGTTTTCGTTCGCCGTAGAGGATGCCTACTAAGAGCCCTCCTTCTTCTGCTGGCAAGCGCTCCATGGCGCGATCATTCAAGACCGTGCGTGCTCTCATAAGCCAGAACCGCGGATCGCTTTCATCTTTTGGAACAAAATTATCTACGGTGTAACCTAATCCGCTTGCTTGAAATGGGACGATATTTTTTGGAAGGGTTGGACGCGCAAGTTCAAACCGCCAGATCCCACATGTGCAGGCGAGAATCAGGAGAATCGCGGTTCGGATCCATGGACGACGCCATTGAAGCACGAGAAACGCGGCGCAAAACACAAAAATAAACGAAAGCGCCGTCATAGAGACGGCGCGATATGGAACAATGCTATGCAAGATAATTCCAAGTAAAAAACTTCCTCCCATCCATCCTCCCATTGTGGCGATGGTTCTGTGCGGAATTGGAAGTCCTTTTTTCACACGGCGCGAGTGTAACAGACTCTCTTTTTCTTCGCTACTCTTCTTTGCGCCCAACAGATCCGTAGACCAAACCGGCTTTTCGAACGCTTTTGCCGTCTAATAAATTGCGGCCATCAAGGATGAAGGTCCCGCGCATGATTTCTTTTAAGCGTTTTGGATCTAATACGCGAAACTCGTCCCATTCGGTTGCGATGACGAGCGCATCTGCTTGTTCAGCGGCTGTGTAGGGATTATTTACGCGGACAAATAATGCGTTGACCGACGGATCGTGAATAACAGCCTTTGCATCATAAGCCACGACCGTTGCACCTCGATCTAAAAAGGCGCGCAAAATATCCATGGCCGGAGATTCACGCGTGTCGTCTGTATTATTTTTGAATGCAAGACCTAATAATCCAATGCGTTTGCCAACGAGACCACCGAGTCTTTTTTCTACGCGCTCCACAATACGCAAACGTGCGCGGCGATTCATTTCGAGAGCTGCGGAGATGATAGGAATTGAGCAAGCTTGTTTTTGCGCTAAGGCGCAGAGGGCTCGCACATCTTTTGGAAAACACGAACCGCCCCATCCAAGTCCTGCGCGTAAAAATTCTTTGCCAATGCGCGGATCTGTGCCCATACATTTGGCACCTTTTTCAATGTAAGCTCCAACTTCTTCGGCAATGTGCGCGACTCCATTGAAAAAACTAACTTTGGTTGCGAGGAAGGCTTTGATGCATATTTTGTGAGCTCTGCAGAACGCACGGACATCACAATTTTTTGACAATCAATGGATGCATACAAGCGATGCATGATTTCTGTGGCGCGAGGAGATGCGGAACCGATGACGATTCGCGGCGGATGCATAAAATCCATGACTGCGTGACCTTCGCGCAAAAATTCTGGATTTGAAACAACATCGAATTCTCCTTGATAGACTCCGCGGATGACTTCTGTCCCCTGCTCTGCGGTTCCAACCGGGACGGTGCTTTTATCTGCGATGACCGCGTAGGTTTTGAGATGCTCGCCGATTGAACGCATGGCTGAAAAAACGTATTGCATGTCCACTGAACCATCTGATGCAGAAGGTGTGCCCACGGCAATGGAGATGACTTCGGAGCCTGTGATGGCGTCTGCGTAAGAGGTGGTAAATCGAAGACGGCCCGCAGAACGATTGCGCTTGACCAGCTCTTCGAGCCCTGGTTCGAAGATTGGAATTTCGCCAGCTTCCAGGCGCTGGATTTTGGCTAAATCCGTGTCTACACACCAGACTTCGTGGCCAAGATCAGCCAAGCAAGAGCCTGACACAAGACCCACATAACCTGTTCCAATCACAGCAACTTTCATATGCAAGGACAGTAGCGCACGCGCTAAAACTTCTCAAATCTTTAAAAAATGGCTTTGTTTGGCCAAAAAATGGCCGGTCCTTTGAGTTGACATGATCGAAAAATCATGTTAAGTTCCTTTGTTCTCGAACCTTCACATATAAAGGAGAGCCAAATGCCTTCAACCCCAAAAAAGAGTCTGTACGAGATTCTTGGGGTTGAGCCGACGGCCTCTCCCCAAGACATTAAGCAAGCCTATCTCGCGATTGCGGTGAAATGCCATCCGGATAAGACCAAGAACGACCCTGTGGCTACGGCTGTTTTCGTTGAAGCGCAGGAAGCGTTCACTGTCTTGTCAGATCCACACCTTCGCAAGCGATATGATCGACGGAGCGCGCTTACTTCGTTCCAAGATCTGTATCGCAATGCGTGCGGATCTGCGGTCATGGAGGCGTTGCTTCCAAGTGCACCTGCGTCGCCTCGACGCGGATCTGATGCTTTTTTCCACGCGGTTGTTTCAACAACTGCGAAAACGATGGAAGCTGTACATCCTGGAGAGGACGGCGCCTCACACAAGACGCAAATCGACTTGCCCCCACATACGGATCAGCCGTTGTGGTGTCATGTTCTGGGCCTTGGATATCCTGGTGTGAATGGCGGAGTCGCTGGAGACCTTTGGGTCCTGGTTGATTTCGTTGATTCGCCCAAAAAGAAAACAACGCACCCGAGGAGGAAACGATCGTGACAAGAAAACTGAAAAATGTTGTTGACAGTCTGGAAAACGGTGTACGCGCAGCCTTTGGCTGTAGCGTTCGCATCACGGACGGGAGCCTGTTCGACAATCGAGCTCCAACCGCCCTTGCCTACGGAGGCCTCAGCCCTGAGCAGCTTGTTGCGTTCATGGGCACGGATCCATGGTCGCTCGCGGTCACGCTTTCGGTCTGCGTGAAGATCACGCGCGATGGACGTAGCTTGATTCGTTGCCTCGCTGCGGTCCGCGACCAGAAGCTTCAGGAAGGTCTTCGGATTCTTCGTACGAAGCGCGAACTTCCTCTTTCGGTTGATCCCAAGCACCCGCTCGCCGATACGATCGAGTCGTGGCTCGACACGGAGGAGGGTGCCACGCTGTACTACAAGGTCCTGCGTGCGCTTCGCT
>CAYUCD010000050.1:0-5211 GCA_964443265.1 uncultured Gammaproteobacteria bacterium
CGCGAAAAAGATGAATTTCGGGAACGAATCAATCAAGCGATTGAAGAAATGATACGCGCAGGATGGAAAGAAGAGGCGCACAAACTCTATCAAGAGCTTCCTGCAGATGCGCCTGCACTTTCATCTATCGGTTACGCAGAGTGGCGCGCGGTCGAACAAGGGGAGTTGCAAGAAGCAGAAGCAATCAAAAAGATAAAAGAGGCAACGTGGCAGTACGCAAAACGGCAGATGACCTGGTTCAAAAGAGAAAAAAGAATGCACTGGGTGGAGAGCGTAGAAGAGGCATTGACGCTCGCTCGCGGATTTTGCATGCTGGAAAAATGATTCAACAAGCAGTGATCTTGGCAGGTGGAGAGGGCACGCGCCTTCGTCCAGTGACATTAGAAATCCCAAAGCCCCTCATTCCTGTGCAAGGAAAGCCAATTATTACCTGGCAGGCAGAGTGGCTAGCGAGAGGTGGGGTATCGTCTATTATTGTTATTGTGCGTCCGCGTTGGAAAAAACATTTTGAAGAGTGGAAAGAAGAACGAAAAGAGCAGATGCCGAATCTGTCGATTGAGCTCTGGGAAGAGGTGGAGCCTATGGGAACACTGGGTGCAATCGCAGGCCCATTACGCGAGAGGTTCCAAGCACCGTTCATTGTGACAAACGGAGATGAGCTCAAGGGTCTGGATTTAGCGGCGCTTGAGGCATTTCATAAGGGGGAGACAGAAGCGCTCGCAACGATTGCCTTGGTGCAAGTGGCAAATCCCTCTGAATACGGAGTGGCAGAGTTAGAAGGAACCTTTATCAAACGTTTTCATGAAAAACCGGCCGTACCACCATCCAATCTCATATCCTCTGGTTTGTATGTGATCGAACCACGGGCCTTAGATCTCGTCGCAAAAGGATCGTTGTTCCTCATGTTTGAAAAAGATTTATTTCCCATGCTTGCGCAACGTAAGGAGCTGGGAGGATGTCCGCTCAATGGTCACTGGTTTGATTGTGGGACGCTCGAACGATGGGAACGGGCGATTCGAGAGTGGCCTGGAGCGTAACTCGACAAAGAGAGCTTTTTCTCGTACACTGACCTCCATGCGCATACCTTGGTATCGATCAAAAGAGGCGGCAAAAGAAGTCACGAAATCCGCTCCATTAGCCTTTCTTTTGGAGCTGGTGCAAGTTCTTGCTATTTCGCTGGCGATCATCCTGCCAGTGCGTTACTTTTTGATCCAGCCTTTTTATGTAAAAGGAGCCAGCATGGAGCCGAATTTTTATGATCACGAATATTTGATCATCGATGAGATCTCTTATCGTTTTAATAATCCAGCAAGAGGAGATATTGTCGTGTTTCGCTATCCCCGAGATCCAAGTCAGTTCTTTATTAAGCGCGTGATCGGCTTACCGGGAGAAACAGTAGAAGTGGGACATGGACGGGTAAAAATTTACAACGATACGCATCCCAACGGAGAATATTTGGATGAAACGACCTATCTTGATCAGGACGCGACCGCAAGTACAGAGACAGTAACCCTCAAAGAAAACGAATTCTTCCTCTTAGGAGACAATCGTGCCGCAAGTTTAGACTCCCGTTTCTTCGGACCAGTGGATCGAAAGGCGATTGTCGGACGCGTGTGGTTGCGAGGGTATCCTATTGACCGTTGGAAGCATTTCGAGGCACCATCCTATTCTCTCTAATATTATTTATGCCTAAGAAACCAGAACCCATCAAAAAGAGCGTCGCGCCCACAAAAGCGCCAGAGGCTCCATCCGTGCCTGCGAAAAAAGCCGCTCAGCCGATCCAGCTTATTCGAGGAATGCGTGATATCCTGCCAATTGACCATATCTATTGGAAAAAGGCTGCAAATAAAGCCGAAGACCTCGCAGCGGCCTATGGATTTGATTATATCGAAACGCCCATCGTAGAGGACACGTCTTTATTCGTCCGAGGGGTTGGCCGTGCAACCGATGTCGTGGAAAAAGAGCTCTATAGCTGGGATACGGTAGGTGGAGAGCATGTTTCCTTGCGTCCAGAGGCCACAGCTTCTCTCGTACGCGCTTATGTCCAACATGGAATGTTGAATCAGCCTCAGCCAGTGAAGTTGTGGTACATGGGGCCAATGTTCCGCCACGATCGTCCACAGGCTGGCCGTTTTCGTCAGTTCTACCAAGTGGGATTTGAATGTTTGGGCGAGGCCGATCCAGTTATCGACGCGCAGATCATTGTCGTTGCATGGAATTTCTTAAAAGAATTAGGCATCGAGGCAAACGTCAAAATTAATTCCATTGGAACGCCAGAGTGTCGGACGAACTATAAAAATGCGCTCGTATCTTACTTCCGCAGCAAGCGTAATAAGCTTTCAGAAGATGACAAGCGTCGTCTACTCAAAAATCCGCTTCGCTTGTTAGATTCCAAAGATCCAAATATTCAAGAGATGAAAGCAGAGGCGCCACAGATCATCGATTGGTTGGACGAAGAATCCAAAACACACTTCATGCGCGTATTGGAATATCTTGATGAAGTGGGTGTGCCATACCAGCTCGATCCATATCTTGTGCGTGGATTAGATTATTATTCCAAAACTGTTTTCGAGCTTTTTGCAAACAGCGATGATCAGGAATTAGCGCAGTCTGCATTGGGTGGTGGCGGTCGTTATGATGGGCTCGTCGAGCTCTTGGGAGGACGTCCAACGCCTGCAGCAGGATTTGCGATCGGCCTAGATCGTTTAGTCTCGCGCCTAAAAGAAAAAGAACCTACAGCTGTTGAAGAGCGTCAGACAGATGTTTTCTTAGCTCAATTGGGCGAGATGGGGCGCAAAAAAGCTGTGGCGTTATTTGAAGAGTTTCGACAAGCCGGTATTCCGATTAGCGAAGCCTTCGCAAAATCTTCGATTAAAGGCCAGATGGAAATGGCAAATAAGCGCGGAGCGAAGTACGTAATCATCGTCGGTCAAAAAGAAGTGTTGGATGGAACGGCGGTGATTCGCGACATGGACTCTGGAACGCAAGAAATCGTAGATGTAAAAAAAGTCGTCAACGAAATTCGCAAAAAGTTGAACGGACGGCTGGTCGAGAAAATCGCGAAAGAGTAGGGATTGACGAAAAGTCAGAAAAAAGATAGAGTGGCGACCGTCCAGAGATTCGTCAAAGGACGCGCCAAAAGTCGATAAAAGGCGTGATTCATCTCATTATTCAGAAAGGAGCGTGTACCATGGTTGAAGTCAAACGGAAAAAGGGTGAAACATTTGACGCATTACTGCGCCGGTTTCAGCGTCGGTTCCAACAGAGCGGAAAGAGCCTGGAAATGCGCAAACGCCGATTCTATGCCGAAAATCGAAACAAGAATCAGCGCCGCAAAAGTGCATTGCGTCGAGAAACAATGAAATCGCAATACGCCTATTTAACGAAAACAGGACAGCTCAAAGAAGAACCCAAGAAAATAAATCGTCGTTAATCACAAGGGGCGCATTGCGCCCCTTTCGTTTTATGGAAAATACTATTCTCATTCGTATTGACCAAGATCTTAAAGAGGCGATGAAAGCGAAAGATGAAATGCGCTTATCAACGCTTCGTTTAATGCGTACGGCTTTAAAAAATAAGCAGATCGATGCTCAGCATGAATTGTCCGAGGCAGAGGTGCAGGCCGTACTTCGAACCATGATCAAGCAGTATCAGGATGCGGTAGCAGATTTTATGAATGCTGGTCGCCAGGATTTGGTCGAGCGCCAACAAAAAGAAATTGATTTAATCGCCGTCTATCTGCCAGCCGCCATGTCAGAAGCAGAGCTTGAACAAGTGGTAAAAGAAGCTCTACAAACAGCGGATGTGAAAGAGGTTGGAAAGGCCATGGGGATCGCAATGAAAGCAGTGAACGGCCGAGCTGATGGAAATCAGGTTCGGGTTATTGTGCAACGTTTGCTTTCAGGGTAAAATAGCGATCGCTTGTGGAGGATGAAGAGAGCGCGGTGGATAACTGCGTTCAGTAGCATTCTTTACAATTTTATTTATCGTTTGGATCTTTCTTTCCATGCTTGAGAAAGGTTCGGTGTTCTTAACCAAGATAACGCGAAAAGAAGTTTTTCGTGGCTTGGTTATTTTTGTTTTATTGGCAGTAGGTTTGTTTGCGCTAAACGTTCCTGCGAGCTGGGCTCAATTGTCTTCATCAGCTGAAAGCGTACAAAATGTAGGAGCAGCAGTAGGGATGGACGAAGGAGCCATGGATTTGCCAACGCTCATCGGACGCATCATTAACATTGTTTTGGGAGTTGTCGGGATTATCCTGCTTGGGTATCTGCTGTTTGCAGGTTATATCTGGATGACCGCAGGAGGGGATCCGAAAAAAGTAGACGAGGCAAAGGGCATGATCAAGAACGCGGTTATCGGCCTCGTGATCATCGTCGCGTCTTTTGCCATCGCCACCTTCATCATTAACATGTTGATAGGTGCAACAGGCGAGGGAGGCATTAGTGGAACAGGGCCTGGTGGGGCAGGAGGGGGATTCCCAGGTTCTGCAGGTTCATTGGGCGGAGGGATCATCGAATATCATGTGCCAATGCGCGACGCAAAAGATATTCCGCGTAATACAGCGATCGTCATTACGTTCAAAGAACCGATCAAGCTCGCTTCTTTTATTCAGGATTACAATGATAACGGCACGCCAGCTAATCTCGCGGATGATCCAGCATCAAGTACGACCATTGGTTTAAATGCAACAAACATTAAAATTTTTCCAACCAATCAAGCAGCCCGCGTCTTAAAAACCGCAGACGCACGTGTTCGCTTTACTGCAGATCGTAAAACGTTCGTCATTAAGCCCGTCAATTATCTTGGGAGCGCAACAGAAAACACGGGCTATTCCATTGAATTAGCAGGTGGTCGTTCAGGAATCTTGCGTGAAGATGGAGGAGCGGCGTTTGGAGGCTCATTCGGCGGAGGATATAAGTGGCAATTTGAAGTTTCAACGCAAATCGATAATACGCCACCACGCATCACATCCGTCATTCCAAGTGCAGGTGGTCTGTATGCGCCAAATATTATCGTTCAAGTCAATTTTAATGAGGCTGTGGATCCTACAAGCGCTTCGGGTGTGTACACAAAAGGAGCAGGGTTCCCCAACACGGAAATAGAGTCTCAAGTACGAACAGGAAAGCCTGGGACCGTTTCCGGAAATATTTAAAACGCCAAACGCAATAACACACATGCAAGTACACACAAAAAACACTTTGCAGAGAG
>CAYUCD010000051.1:0-5073 GCA_964443265.1 uncultured Gammaproteobacteria bacterium
ATCGTCGTGCCAGATCGCAACCATCCATTGCTCTGGACGCAGACAGCCACGATCGCAGATGCAAACTGGACCGTCCCAGCCGAACGATTGCCTAAGCGTGTGGAGGTTGCGATTCGTTATCGTCAAAAACCCGTTTCCGCAAATATCCAAATCAAAAAAAATGGCCAAGCAGAGGTTCAATTTCGCGCCCCGGTCTGGGCATTGGCCCCAGGTCAATCTGCCGTGGTCTATCATGGGGATGAATGCCTAGGAGGTGGATTTATTTTGGAAGAAAGGGTAGGCTAGGGCCATGAATTTCAAGTCCCATCGGTTGGAATGGGTGTCGTTGCTCTACCTCACATTTTTTGTATTGGCTGTATTATCACCCTCGCTTTACACCCGAGGGTATTTTGGATTATCACAAACACGGTTGGAAGAGCTGACCATCTTCTTTTTTGGCATTGCAGGTTTGGTGACATTTACGCTTTATGAGCGGATTATGGAGCACCGCGAAAAAGAACGAGAGCAAGCCCAGAACGCGTATCAGAAGGCAAAGGGAGAGCTGATCAATTCCTATGCCTACATCGGATCTGTGAATCGAAAGATTGAGTTGCTCAAGCGCATGATGAACGAAACAACCATTGCTTCTACAGATACATCGCGTATCCCTAAAGAGTTGTTCACTGCCCTTGCTGCAAGCGCATGCTCGGCTGTGGGGGCAGCGGCAGCGCTGATCCGCTTTGTGGAGCTCCCAAAATTGCGCACAGAGCGAGAGTTCTCTCACCAGGCAGAAGAGGCAGGAACGTTTCGCGTATCAAATCGAGAACTGCGCACCCTGCACGAACAAAAAGTAACGCATGGATACGTGATCACAGAAGATGGGAAAAAGATTTTGGCGATTCCGTCTGACCGTCAAGAAGATTGCAAAGCGTATTTGCTTTTATCGTTCGACGAGCTGAGCGAAGAAGATGTTGATACCAGCTTGTTAAAAGTTTTTGTGAATCAAGCAGAAATGTTGTATGGTCATTTCTGTACCTTGCGCCAAAATCCAAATGGAGAAACACCTGTGATTCCTCCTCTCATCAACGAACATCCTTCTTAATATGACGGTCTCTCAACTACGCGAGAAATTCCTCGCTTTTTTCCGTGAAAAGGGCCACGAGATTTTACCCTCAGCTTCTTTGCTTCCGGAAAACGATCCAACCGTGCTATTCACCACAGCCGGAATGCATCCACTGGTCCCATTTTTAGTAGGAGAAAAACACCCAGGAGGCAAACGGCTTGCGTCTTCGCAAAAGTGCGTGCGCACAGATGATATCGAAGAAGTGGGGGATAACCGTCATCTCACCTTTTTTGAAATGTTGGGCAACTGGTCATTGGGTGATTACTTCAAGCGCGAAGCGATTGAATGGTCCTTTGAATTTTTAACAGACGAAAAGTGGCTTCACATCAACCCAGAAAAACTCTACGTCTCTGTGTTTGAAGGTGATGCGGATGCTCCGCGTGATGACGAGTCTGTCGGCATTTGGCAATCATTGTTTTTAACGCGCATGGGTATGGAAGCCACGGTCGGCGTAGCAGAACAGGATGAGCCAAGCAAAGGTAAATCTGGCCCGCGTATTTACACGTATCCGAAAAAGAAAAATTGGTGGGGTCCAGCAGGAACAACAGGCCCATGCGGTCCAGACACAGAAATGTTTTTTGATACAGGTCGTGCGCATGATCCGGCCTTTGGTACTACGTGTCATCCAAACTGCGACTGCGGACGTTTTGTTGAGATTTGGAACGATGTGTTCATGCAGTACGAAAAGCTCGCAGACGGCTCGTATGGACCACTCAAGCAAAAAAATGTGGATACAGGCATGGGTCTCGAGCGAACCGCTGCCATGTTGCAAGGCGTAGAAACTGTCTTTGATACCGAGATTTTTCAAAACGTATTTGAAAAAATCTCTGCCTTGTCTGGCAAACGCTATCACGAGGACGATCAAACTGATCACGCGTTTCGCATTATTGCAGATCATGTTCGTGCAGCGACCTTCATCATTGGAGATCAGCGCGGCGTGGTTCCATCCAACGTTGGTCAAGGCTATATTGTTCGCCGTCTCTTGCGCCGTGCGATTCGCGAAGGAAAAAAGATCGGGATCAAAGAAGCATTTACCCACGAAATCGCGCTCGTGGTCATCGGCGAATTCGGTGTGGCTTATCCAGAGCTGGAAAACGCGCTCCCACATATTATTGAGGAAATAAAAAAAGAAGAAGGAAAATTCGCCAAGACCCTTGAAAAGGGGATGAAGGAATTAGAAAAAATGGGATCGCCAACAGGCGAACAGGCATTCCAACTCTTTTCAACCTACGGCTTTCCCATTGAATTAACCGAAGAGATCTTAAAAGAACGCGGAGTCACGGTAGATCGCCAGGTGTTTCAATCAGAGTTTAAAAAGCACCAAGAACTTTCTCGCACCGCGTCTGCCGGAACCTTTAAAGGGGGATTGGCAGATCATTCGGTCGAAACCACGCGCCTGCATACAGCTACGCATCTTTTGCAAAAAGCGTTGCAGATCGTGTTAGGTGATCACGTGGCGCAAAAAGGATCCAATATCACGGTCGAGCGTCTACGCTTTGATTTTTCGCATCCAGAAAAAATGACAGACGAACAGATCGAAAAAGTGGAAGCGCTTGTCAACGAGATGATCCAAAAAGATTTGCCCGTCACCTGCAAAGAGATGACCGTTGAAGAGGCAAAAGACTGCGGAGCTATGGGATTGTTCGAAAAAAAATACGGAGAAAAGGTCAAAGTCTATTTTATCGGCAAGCCAGGAGACGAATTTTCCATTGAAATCTGCGGAGGTCCGCATGTGACCCACACGGGCGAGATCGGAACGTTCAAAATCCAAAAAGAAGAAGCAGTTTCTGCGGGAATCCGCCGTATCAAGGCCACGGTCACGGGCGCATAGACGGAACAACCAAAAAGAGTAGAGTAAAGAAGTATGGAACACCATGCTTCTTTTCGCGCTTCAATAGGCGCCCTCGTCATCGCGATCGTGATGACAACCGCGTTTCACTTCCTGTTTGCTGAGCATCCAATGTATCTCGGGCTCTCGGCTTTCTTGGTTGCGACCCTTCTCATTGTGCTTCTTGGGTCTATCTTTGTGGTTCCAGGCCCTAAGAACAAATGGGCGCTTTTATTTATCATCCCCGTCGTCTTTTCAGCGATCGGCATAGGTTTGTATCGGCAGGATGCGATTCAAATGCTCGGATTCCTGTTTGGATGGGCATCGCTTTTTCTCTTCACTTTTTGGTATATAAAACCCGTGTCGCCTTGGCGTTCTATCAAAACACTCTGGCCAGCTCACCTTTGGCTCAACACCTGTTTCCCATTTCCAAAATTACGGCACTGGTTCGAAGGCTCTGGAAAAGGCAAAACGCTTGGACGCATTGCCTTGGGGCTCGTCATTGCCATCCCAATTCTCGCGATTGTCGCCGGCCTGTTTATTTCCGCAGACGAGATCTTTGCTTCCGCAATCCACGAATGGCTTCAACCAAAAACCTTGATGCGTTTAACGCGTGATGGAATCGTGGGCATCTTTTTCCTTGGGTTTGCCTGGACCGCGATCATGCGTCGCTTAGAGCCATCTCAGCCAAAAACAGAATCTTCCCGAGAAGGCTGGAGCGACTCCGTCATCTTCAACACCGTCCTCTCTGCCTTAAACGCTTTGTTTGCATTATTCATCGGATTCCAGATCGCGGCACTCATCGGAGGTGCGGAATTCGTTCGAACCCATCACCTTGTTTACGCAAGTTATGCGCGCGAAGGTTTCTTCCAGCTGATTGTCGTGGCAGGCCTGGTCTTTGGCTTAGGTTGGCTTTTGTATGGCATTGCACGAGACAAAATGAAGCTAGGAACCAAAGTTTTGTTTACGGTTGCAGTTGGCCAAATCGCGTTGATCCTGTTATCCGCGGTTCGTCGTCTCATGCTCTATATCGAGACCTATGGCTGGACCGTGTCTCGTTTGTGGGCCCTTACCTCATTGATTATTATCGCGCTGGTCCTTGCTGGACTCTTGGTCGCGTTTTGGATGAAGACGAGCTATGAAGCCTGGGAACGAACCACGGCAATGGCCGTCTTGATCGGTATGTCCGCCTTGTTGCTCATCAACACAAGCGCCCTGGTTATGCGCTGGAACGTGGATCGGTTTGTACAAGGACGCTTAAAATCCGTGGAAGTGTATTATAGTCAGCAAGACAGTATAAAAGAGATAGAACGCTTATTTACCATGCCTTGGCAGCCCGAATGGGCTTTTGACGGCTACCGCGTAATGAGTGTGAAGTTCGGAGGGACTGCCACACGAGCAAAAGCTGATTGGAAGAAGTTTATTAGTTATCCTGAGATAAGATGGGCGGATTGGCGTGATGAGACGGTTTCCTATTTCCGCGCCAAGGCAATTCTGGAGAAGTAAGAATGCAAAATCAAAAAAGAGGTGCTATACTCATAGTCAGCGGTTGACAGTCGGTTTTTTTTGGCTTAAGATAGCGATGAACATTTATTCATTCTCTATTGCGTGATGTCTAGGTTCTATGGCAGCCCATAACCCCTCTCCCAACAAGGAATTCTTGGTGGTAAAGGGGAAGATCGAGGAAGCTTTACCCGGCGCAACGTTTCGAGTAAAACTCGAGAACGGCCAGGTAATTTTGTGCTATTTGGCAGGAAAAATGCGTATGAACCGGATCCGTCTGACCCCTGGAGATGAGGTTCAAGTCGAGATCACGCCCTACGATTTGACAAAAGGTCGCATAACGTATAGATTATAGCCCTCGAAACAAATAGGGAGGATGGCTGAGTTGAGCCATTTTTCTTCCGTATCTGATATAACCCTTATGAAGGTGAGATCTTCCGTAAAATCCATGTGTCGTGAATGTCAGGTGATCAGACGTAAGGGTCGCGTAGTTGTGATTTGCAAAAAGAATCCGAAACATAAACAACGTCAAGGCTAATTTTGATGCATTGAACTATGGCACGTATTGCTGGAGTCACTCTTCCCCCAACGAAGCGCATTGAAACAGCGCTCTCGTATTTGTACGGTATCGGTCCAACCA
>CAYUCD010000052.1:0-5070 GCA_964443265.1 uncultured Gammaproteobacteria bacterium
GATAGGGTCGACTTCAAAGTGAAGATCGGGCACGCGACGAAGGCGAATACGTTCTGTTAGGCCTTGTTTTATGAGTCCTCGCTGATGCTTTAAGAAGGTAAGCACTTCCCGGGTTTTGTCTTCTGGAAAGACGGAAATCGTGACTTTGGCATGGGCTGTGTTTGCGGTCATCTTTGCCTTGAGAACGGTCACTAAAACACCAGGCGTGAATTCCAGGTCTTCGGCTAGTGTTTTGGCTATTGCGTCCTTTAGGTGTTCAAAGCCAGCTTCCATGCGGAGGGACATATAAAAGCATGATGCCTTGGATCATCTAAAACGTCTAGCCACGAGGGCGTGTTTTCGCTACTATACGGCCATGTATTTGAAACGTTTAGAGTTGCAGGGTTTTAAGACCTTTGCCCAGAAAACCGTGTTGGAATTTATCCCAGATTCTTCTGGTCGGCGGGGGATTACGGCGGTTGTTGGGCCTAATGGGTCTGGGAAGTCGAATATTGCGGATGCTTTGCGTTGGGTAATGGGAGAGCAGAGTTTGAAGTTATTGCGTGGAAAAAAATCAGAAGATGTGATTTTTTCCGGTTCGGATCGACGGACGCGTTCTGGTTTTGCGGAAGTGACGCTTGTTCTTCAAAACGATGATCATGAAGAGGTGGATATGACGGAAATTGCTGTGACGAGACGATTGTATCGCGATGGGCAATCTGAATATGAAGTGAATCGACAATCTGCGCGTTTGCAGGACGTCGTGTTGCTTTTAGCTCAATGCGGCATTGGTCAGCGCACGTATAGCGTGATCGGACAGGGGATGGTGGATGCTGTTTTGGTTGCAAGTCCATTAGAGCGCAAAGAATTTTTTGATGAAGCGTTTGGATTGCGACCGTTCCAGCTCAAACGTCAGTCTGCTTTGAATAAATTAGAAGCTTCGCGAACTAATTTGGGACAGACGGAAGCGCTTGTCCGCGAGATCGGACCTCGGCTTGTAACACTTGAGCGTCAGGTAAAACGTTTGGAACAGCGTGAGGCCTTGGAAAAAGAAAAAGAAGCGCTTGAAAAAACCTATTATGGATTGCAGTGGAAAGAGATTTCCGGAGGGTTGCAGTCATTGGACGGAAAATGGCAGTTAGCCAAGGCCACGCAGTCCGGACTTGAACAAGAGGCAAAAAAACTTGAAGAAGAATTGGTTGCTATGGAGCGGGCGATTCCTCGTGGAGATGGATTTAAAGAAATCCGATTGGCGTTGGATACACTTGCGAAAGAGCGTGCAGATTTACGAGAGCGTCAAATTCGATTAGAAACCAAGCGCGCGGTTGCAGAAGTGCGCGCGGAAAAGCCGTGGGCACCGCTTCCTTTATCTAAGATTATTGAGTCGATTCAATCCTTGCATCAGGCACATGATGCGTTGGATCTTCTTTTGCTCACAGAGCCACCAGATTTGAAACAAGTTCGCGTGGCTGTTTCGCAGCTGAAAAAACGGAGTGCGGATTTAGCCGCTCAATTGGAGCGTCCGGCACCAGAAGCGCAGCCTGTGGCGCAAAAAGATGCAGGACTTGAAAAAGAATTAGCAGAGATTGCTTCAGCCTTGGTCCGTGTTGCAGAAAAGACAGGGGAGACGGAAGCACGCCTTGAAGCGTGGAATAAAGAGGAAGAAGGTAAGCGCACGCATGTTTTTGAAGTCCAGCATCAGTTAAGCGCCAAACGTCAGGCTTTGCATCAGGTAGAACAGCAGGTTTCGAATTTGGCTATTGAACGTGCGCGTATTGAAACACGACGTGATACGTTTTTGGCAGATGTGCGAGCAAACGTTCCAACGATTGAATCTACGCTGTTAGATTTGGCGAAACAAGCAACAGGTTCTCTTGCGCCGGATGCATCTGCACGGTTGTCTCGGTTGCGTTCGCAACTAGAATGGATTGGAGGGATTGATCCAGAGACGCTCAAAGAACATAAAGAAACCAAAGAACGTTTTGATTTTCTTTCTACGCAGATTGAGGATTTGCGAGCAGGGATTCAAGCGTTGGATTTGGTTGTGAAAGAATTGGATACAACGATTTTTGAACGGAGCGCCACGGCGTTTCAAACACTTGATCGGCAATTTTCTGCGTTCTTCAAAAAAGTTTTTGATGGAGGCGAGGCAAAACTTATCGAAGTTCCACCAGAGCCAGAGGTCGATGAGCAGGGGAATATTATAAAAGAGGCGGATGAGCATGCGATTGCTGGAGTGGAGATTCAAGCAACGCCTCCGGGTAAGCGCTTTAAATCGATTGCCCTTTTATCCGGAGGCGAGCGCGCGCTTACATCGATTGCGCTAATTTGTGCAATCATGGCTACGAATCCATCCCCGTTTGTTGTTTTGGATGAAGTGGACGCGGCACTGGATGAAACAAACTCACGCAAGTTTGCGGAGATTATCAACACCTTGGCAGATCAAACACAGTTTATTGTGGTCACGCACAATCGCGCGACCATGGCTCGATCACATGTTTTGTATGGTGTGACTATGGGCGATGATGGGGTATCGCAACTCCTTTCCGTAAAATTAGAAGAGGTAGAAAAATTACGACAAACAAAAAAATCCCCCACGGCGTAACCGGGGGGATTTTTTTTAGGCGGCTTTGGCTTTTTTAGCCAGTTTTTCTTTTCGGCGTGTTGAGATTTGAACCACTTTTCGCTTTGTTCCTTCCACAGCTTTGAGATCCAAGAGCAAATTCCATACGGTCTCTGAGCATTGTGCGCCTTTGCTGATCCAGTATTTGATGCGATCAATGTTTAGGTTGATGGAGGCTGGGTTTGTGCGTGGATTGTAGGTGCCTAAAATCTCGAGCGCTTTACCCCATGGGTCGCGCGCTTTTTCCGAGATGATGCAACGATATTGTGGTTGTTTGGTTTTTCCGACGCGAGTCAATCGAATAGTAAGCATAATTCAGTGAAGAGGCTTAGAAACCATTCCGCCGCCAGCGGATTTTGGCTTGAGCATTGGCGGAAGCGTAGGCGAAACGGCGTGTTTTGTCAAGATTTTTCCCTTTGTTTTGCCTTTTATCGGTTGTCTCCGCTTCCTTGGATTTGGTTGCGTTCTAAGCGGGAATAGAGCTTTTCGATGTTTGTATCAGCGATTTTGTCTAAAGATAGCCCTAATTCTGTGGCAATTTGCGCAACATACCAGAGAACATCCCCCAATTCTTTTGTGATTTCTTCCTTTTTTAGGTCTGTGACCATACCCCCATCATCTCGAATGATCTTTTTTACCTTTTCCGCCACTTCTCCTGCTTCGCCAGAAAGCCCAAGAGTTGGGTAGATAAGATTTGGGCCGTCTCCTGGGACAATCCTTGGATAAATAGCGGTTTTACGAGATTTTGTTTGATATTCATCAAATGTCATAGGGGAACAGCATAACATAGGTTTAAAGATTGCGCTTCTTGGTTTTACCCGTTATCGTATTCCTACTATGTGTCCAATTTGTACTATTGCCGTGGGGGCTGGAATCGGCTTTTCCCGTTGGTTGGGAATCGATGATACGATTACCGGTCTTTGGATTGGTGGTTTGTTTGTTTCTTTAACTGGATGGACGATCAATTGGCTTCGTAAAAAACAATGGACGTTTAAGGGAATGCCGATTATTACCACGCTGGCGTATTTGGTTTTAATTATTGTCCCGTTATTTTGGATGGGGTTGATCGGTCACCCACTTAATGTACTGTGGGGAATAGATAAGCTCGTGCTAGGGATTGTGTTAGGAACTTTTTTCTTTGTTGCTGGCGCCACGCTTCATGGGGAGCTTAAAAAAGGGCATGGAGGAACCTCATATTTTCCTTTTCAAAAAGTTGTGTTTCCGGTCGCTCCTTTGATTCTCGCAAGTATTTTATTTTACTTTTTGACTCGATAGTCCTATGGAACCAAACGTTGAAAAAGTCCAAGCGTTGATTGATCGCGTGGACCAAATGAAGAAACAAGAAAAGATGGATCTTTCGTCTGATCAAGATTTAAGTATCGCGATCATGAATTTGGTGAGCATTGAAGAACACTTCTTTTTTACGGGCGCGAAACTTGAAAAGCCAGAATATTTTGATTTAATCAATGAAGTCCGCCAGATGCGCAAAGAGCTTCTCCAAAAAATTGTCAAAGAACCGGAAGGCGAAGTTTGGTGCATTTCAAAGCATTTGCTCGCTTCTTCTATGCGTTTAATGGAAGTGGGAACAAAGCAATTGAAATTAGAAAAAAAAGAAGAGGCGTACGATTTGTTTAAGAAGGCGTACAACCTCTATTCATTGTTCTGGGGATTGAATATGAAATTAATCCCAGCGGATGGAATCAAAAAAATTGATGAGCAAGCGTTGAGTGCTCAGGATCCGCAGAAAAAAGGGTTTATGGGAAAGCTCGGAGAATTGGTTCGACGCGCGGTTGATTGCTGCATCGAATAATTATTTAAATATCTTTTCCATCCTCACCTAAGCCGAGGCTTTCTTTGAGGATCGCGCGAAAGACGTTGCGACGGCTGATGACGCCGATGAGTTTTCCTTGTTCGAGAATAGGAACACGATGAATGCCTGTGGAGATCATGAGAGCTCCGACTTGCATCACGGGTGTTTCTGGGCCGATGGTGAGTAAACGTTTAGACATGAATTCTTCGACCGCGCGTTCTTTGGATGCGCTTTTCGCCTGGTCTTCGAGTTGGTTATGACAGGAGAACGCATCTGGATTTTGGTACCAGTCTTGATAGGAGGGAAAAAGAGATCGAAAAAGATCTTTTTCTGAGACCACACCTAAAACATGGTTCTCGGCATCGACCACGGGTGCACCGCTTATTTTATTTTGCAATAAAATTTGCGCAGCTTTCCGCCATACGGTTCCGATTGGAATCGTGATGACAGCGGTTTCCATGAGATCGCGTACTTTGATCATATGTTTTTAGTATTTCCCGAACGGGGTTTTTAAGCAAGAGGAACAAAAAATACCAGCAATTGCTGGTATTTTTGATGGTCGGGGCGACAGGACTTGAACCTGCGGCCTCCTGCTCCCAAAGCAGGCGCTCTAGCCAACTGAGCTACACCCCGTTTTGCGTCCCTTATCCTAGCTGAA
>CAYUCD010000053.1:0-4942 GCA_964443265.1 uncultured Gammaproteobacteria bacterium
AAAGATATCGCCTGGGGATGCTATTACATGACCACCATGGTGGAGCCAGAAGATGGCAAAGTGAAAACCATCAGCACAGGTGATCAGGCGGTTTATCTCTATCAATCAGGTCGCTTAAACATTCGAGAAAAGATCAAAACACGTTTAAACGAAACATCGCCTCTCATGGAGACGAACGTAGGTCGTATTATCTTGAATCGTTTGTTCATCAAAGAGCTCGGATTCCGCAACGAAATCATTGGGACAAAGCAATTAGGCGAAATCGTGAAGAACACGATCGAAATTCGCGGCTTTGAACGAACAGCTCGCTTCTTGGACGAGGTGAAGAACTTAGGCTTTAGCTATATCACACGTTCTGGCTTTAGCTACGGCATGGGAGACCTTCCAAAGTTGACCAAAAAAGCCGAGTTGCTTGATCGTGGCCATGCGCGCGCCATTGAAATCGAAGAGCAATATAAAGAAGGATTGCTCACCAAGAAAGAGCGCTATTCTCAAATCATTAAGGCCTGGTCAGACGTGAAAGACGAAGTCCAGCGCTTATGTAAAGACTCGCTCGATAAATCCGGCACCGTGTTCTCCATGATCGATTCTGGTGCTCGTGGTTCTATCGGTCAGCTCACATCTGTCATTGGTATGAAGGGGTTGGTCAGCTCTCCAAGTGGTGAAATTATCGAGCTCCCAATTCGTTCTTCTTTCCGCGAAGGCCTCGACGTGCTCGAATACTTCATCGCTTCTCACGGAACGCGAAAAGGTTTAACAGATACAGCTTTGCGTACAGCTAACGCTGGTTACCTCACACGTCGTTTGGTGGATGTGGCGCAAGATATCATCATCAACCACGAAGATTGTGGAGATTCAGATGGTGTGACCTTGGTCGCGAAAGAGTGTGAAGAAATCGGTGAACCAATCATGACGCGTTTGTTCGGTCGCGTGCTCTTGAAGGATCTAAAAGACGCGGAAACCGGCGAAGTGCTCGTGAAAAAGAACACGTTGCTCATGGAAGAGCACATGAAGATGTTGGCCAAACACAAAATTGAAACAGCCGTCGTGCGCTCAGTCTTAACCTGTAAGATTCGCCGCGGTTTGTGTCAAAAATGTTATGGCTATGACTTGGCCTACAACCAACTCGTGAAGTTGGGAACAGCTGTCGGCATCATCGCCGCTCAATCCATCGGTGAACCTGGCACACAATTGACCATGCGTACCTTCCATAGCGGAGGTGCAGCTGCCGCAGATATCACGCAAGGTTTGCCACGTGTGGAAGAATTGTTTGAAGCGCGTATTCCAAAGCACAAAGCCACCATCACAGAAGTCGCTGGTAAGATTAAGGTGAGCCAAGGCGAACGTCGCATCATTCAAACCGCCACCGGAGAAAAACTCGTGGATTCCAATGCCGGAGAAAAGATCATCAGCATCCATTACACGTCTGTCCAAGAAACATCGCATCACTTCACAAAGAAAGATGTGGTGAAGGTCAAAGACGGCGATAAGGCCAAGGAAGGACAGTTGATGATTCTCAAATCCAATGGCGAAGAAATCGTGGCTCCGCATGCCGGACACGTGCGCATCGACAAGAATAAAGTGATCTACACATTCGAAGCGCCAAGTGTCATGGAATATGTGATTCCAGCTGGATTCCAAGTGCTCGTCAAAGATGGAGATGAAGTCAAAGTCGGCGACGCGCTCACAGAAGGCCAATTCGATCTGCAAGAAATCTTCCGTTTGCGTGGTGGTGACGCAGTCATGCGTTATCTCTTGCGCGAAGTGCTCGCTATCTACGCATCACAAGGTCAGAAATTGAATGCCAAACATATCGAGGTGATCATCCGTCAGATGTTCTCTCGTGTGTATGTCAAAGATGCGGGAGACACAGAGTTGCTTCCAGGTCAGGTCGTGGAAAAGGCCCGCTCTGATGCAGAAGTGGAGCGTGTGGAAAAGGCAAAAGGTACATTGCCAAACCTCGAATCGCTGTTCATGGGCATCACGAAAGTGGCCTTGTCAACAGAATCCTGGTTATCCGCTGCTTCCTTTATGGAAACAGCCCGCGTGCTCATCAACGCAGCCGTCACAGGCAAGGTTGATAGCCTCGAGGGTTTGAAAGAAAATGTCATCATCGGTTGTTTGACTCCAGCAGGAACAGGATTCGGCGTCCGCAAAGACGACGTTCCAGAACCTGTGCGAGATGAACCAACATTGACCGCAGCCTAAGAAAGCTGGCGGGTCCAAGCGAAGGCTGGTAGGCTATCCCTACCAGCCTTTTGCTATATGTCTCGACATTCTAAGTGGTCCAAAGTCAAACAATTTAAGGGCGCCATCGACGCCAAGCGTTCCGCATCATTTACCAAGCTTGCGCGTGAAATTACGGTCGCTGCCAAAGAAAAAGGTGCAGATCCAGAAATGAACGCTCGTCTGCGCGCAGCCATCACGCGTGCGCGCGACGCCTCCATGCCAAAAGATGCGATTGATCGCGCCATCACCCGCGCATCCGGAAGCACAGAAGAAAATCAAATCGAGGCCCTAACCTATGAGGCCTATGCGCCAGGCGGAGCGGCCCTCATTGTCGAATGTCTCACAGATAGCCACAATCGAACTGCGAACGAAATAAAACATTTACTATCAAAAAACGGGGGAGCGCTCGCTTCTCCTGGTTCAGTCACGTATCTTTTTGATCATGTTGGTGTGGTGCGTATTCCCGGAGGATTACCAGCTGATCGCCGCGAAGAAGTTGAACTCAGTCTGATCGAAGCAGGCGCGTCAAACATCCTCGATCTCGAAGACTCCGCAGAAATTCATAGCGCTCCGCACGATCTCGCAAAAATCACAGACGCTGTGACAAAATTAAATCTCAAACTCGAATCTGCAGAAATGGAATGGATCCCGCGCAATGGCGTAGAAACAGACGAAGCCATGGGAACCAAAGCTGCTTCACTCATTGAACTCCTGGAAGAAAACGACGACGTGCAACGTGTATTTTCAAATTTAGCGTAGGCTGGTAGGCGAGTAGGGTGTAGGCTGGTAGGACGAAATTAGTATGCAACAAGGGAACCACCGTGATTTAATTGTTTGGAAAAAAGCGATGGAATTAGTCGTTAAAATTTATCATCTGACCCAGATTTTTCCGAAAGATGAAATTTACGGACTAACCTCGCAAATGCGACGAGCGGCCGTCTCGATCCCATCGAATATAGCCGAGGGAAGGCGCCGTCAGTCAGATAGCGAGTTCAAACATTTTTTAAACATTGCTTTTGGTTCGGGGGCGGAACTAGAGACGCAATTAGAGATAGCAAAGGCACTAGGTTTTGGTAAATCAGGTGATTCGCAGGCAGCGGAAGATTTATTAAATGAAGTGATGCGTATTTTAAATAAAATGACCTCGCGTTAATGGCGTGCTTTGTATTTATGCCTACCCGCCTACCCACCTACAAGCCTACCGGCCTTCGTATTCTCGGCATTGATCCCGGCTTTGATCGCACAGGCTTTGGTGTGATTGATCTTCGCGGTTCAGAAGCAACCTGGGTTCATCATTCCTGTTTGCAAACCAGCAAAACAGATCACTTTACGTTGCGTCTTCAACAAACGCGCGACGGCGTCAAAGACATTATAAAAAAATTTAAACCAGAGGGCGTTGTTATCGAAGATCTTTTTTTTCAAACCAATGCCAAAACCGCGATCAAAGTTGGTATGGCGCGCGGAGCCATCTTTGTTGCTGTGGCAGATGCGGACGTGCCGATCGTGGAGCTGACCCCAAATCAAGTGAAGCAGGGGATTGCCGGATATGGAGGCGCAGAAAAAGCCCAAGTACAAGAAATGGTACGCCGTTTTCTCCATCTCAAAGTCATCCCAAAACCAGATGACGCAGCCGATGCACTCGCACTTGCGATCGTGGGAGGCCTTTTATTTAAATGTAAGCGCTAATCTCAGCGCTTTTTCTCGCAAAAACATCCATTTCACGCCTCAACCTAGCCAATTTGGCTAAGGTACGGGGCGTGAAATTTGGCTAAGAAGGGGGATTGACAAAACCACTTATTTGTGATATTATAATACACGTAAGCTGAGATTACCGATGTAGTCTCTTCACAATTTAATATCCGTTCGACTTGAAAGAGAGAGCAAGTCCTACCTATCCCCGTATCATTTTTATAAATGGCGATCGGGATTGGTGCTCTCTATTCATAGAAAGTATCGATCCTGGTCGCCTTTTGCGTTTCAGACTCAGCTCTCTGCGCTTGTCCTCTAGATAAGCACACAGAATTGGGCCTTAACCAAAGACCCACGGACCTTCAAACCCGCGGACGGTCAGAAACCGTACCGCCAAAACCAAGGAAGAGGAGATCGAAAATGGGAGCATTTCTGTTGTGGGTTGCTGGCATCAGCTTCGTCGTGAGCATCGTCTTCGTGGGCATCTCGGCCGTGAAGGATGTGAGGGATTTCAACAGGAAATACTTGCTCATCGGCGTCGGATTCTTCGTCATGGCGCTGGGCGCGCTCTTCTCCGGGAAAAGCATGGTGGACGAGGCCAACGCCCAGGAGTGGCAGAAGGAGCGCGAGGACACGATGGTCAGTTGGTGTGGGGGTCTGATCATTAAGGCCTCGCACGCGCCCGACCGTCATAACCTCAACACTCTTCTGCATCTCGCCATCGACTGCGTGGAGCTTGGCCCGTGTCCTGATCGGACCGACCGGGACTTCGAGACCAAGGTCGACTTCATGAAGAGCCTCCTCAAGGAGACGAAGGGCAACCTGTCGTACGACGAGGAAGCCACTGTCATGAAGCGGGCGCGGACGCTTCTGGTCCACACCGAGTGCGACATGTACGGCGCCAAGTGCTACGACGCCCCGCTCGTCTGCCACCGGTAGCCCGCCACGCTCCTTCTACTCCTAACCGTTCTTTCTCATCGAGGCTTCGGACAATCACTCTGATTGTCCGCCTCATTTCCGAGCT
>CAYUCD010000054.1:0-4939 GCA_964443265.1 uncultured Gammaproteobacteria bacterium
ATGGAATCTTCCTGCCCGTGGCGTACACGGAAGATGGAAAACCGCGTCGGTCCATGTTGGAGACGAACGCGCGCATAAGCAAGCTGTGTGCAGCGCTAAGTCCTATGGATGCCAGGGTTATTGAAGGGATCTACAACCAGGAGCTTCAGTTCGGCTTTCAGATCTTCAGGGCCGCGTTGCTCGGCAAGATCTACCCTCGGTTTCTGGATGTCACCATTCTCTTCGAGAGAAGGTTCAACACGCCTCCCGTTTGGGGCATGGATATGGTGGCGCTCATCCTCGCTGCCAACATGGGAAAGATCGACATGATGTTCTCGGGCTATTCCGAGCCCTGGACTGCGAATCGCCTGGAAGAGCATGTGAAGGGCCAGGGGCTGAAGGTTCGACAGATGCTGGATCTCTTGGTCACACACGCAGAGGAGCTCGGCATCCCCAGCACTCATTCCGGGGGCTAGCATCTCGTCAAAGCCGCAAAAACCTCTTTTCTCAGCCACCCTTAGCGTTATGCGACGGGTGGCTTTTTATTTGATTTTGTCATTCCCGCGAAGGCGGGAATCCAGCCTTGATCCCACAGAGGACGCGAGCGGTCCTAACTCTGGACAAGCTCGGTTTTTTACGCTACCCTCCGTTTACTGTTATGAAACAATCCATACGTAATATTTTGCTGATTATCGCCGCAATTGTACTGGTGGGCGTGGCATTATCATTTGTGAATGTTGAGCCAAAAACAAAGCTTGATGTAGCCTCTTTTGTCACAAGTGTGCAGGAGGGGAGAGTCAAAGAAGTAACCGTCGAACCCGCAAAGCTCGAGGTTTTGTTTGCCGATGGCTCCAAAGCAACGGTTGAAAAAGAAAGCAATATTTCATTTTCTGAACTATTGCGCAATTACGGCGTGGATGTAGAAAAAGCGCGCCAAGTAAAAACAACCATCAAAGAAGGAACCGGTCTTGGCTATTGGAGCGGTTTGATTTTGCCAACCCTGATCCCATTTATCTTGTTTGTGATCATCATTTTCTTCTTTTTCCGACAGATGCAAGGACAAAACAACCGCGCCATGTCATTCGGCCAGTCTTCTGCACAGGAAATGGACAAGGACGCCAAAGACAAAGTGACATTTGCAGATGTGGCTGGTGCAAAAGAAGCAAAACAAGAACTCCAAGAAGTGGTTGAGTTTTTAAAGAGCCCAGAAAAATTTGCCAAGCTCGGCGCCAAGATTCCAAAAGGTCTCTTGCTCATGGGTTCTCCTGGAACAGGTAAGACGTTATTGGCCCGCGCTGTGGCTGGAGAGGCTGGTGTGCCGTTTTTGCACATGAGCGGTTCTGAATTCGTGGAAATGTTTGTGGGTGTGGGTGCGTCTCGTGTCCGCGATTTGTTCACCAAAGCAAAAAAGATCGCCCCATGTATTGTCTTTATCGATGAAATTGATGCGGTCGGTCGCCAACGCGGAACAGGCTTGGGCGGATCCCACGATGAACGCGAACAAACCTTAAACCAAATCTTGGTGGAGATGGACGGTTTTGAACCAAATATCGGCTGTATTGTCATTGCAGCCACAAACCGCCCAGATGTGTTGGATCCAGCGCTTTTGCGTCCAGGTCGTTTTGATCGCCGTGTGGTGCTCGAACTTCCTGATATCAATGATCGCGAAGATATTCTCAAGATTCATGGAGCAAATAAGCCTCTTGAGCCAGCCGTGAACATCCGTCGCGTGGCAGAACGAACGCCAGGCTTTTCTGGTGCAGATCTCGCAAACTTGATGAACGAAGCTGCGATTTTGGCCGCGCGTCGCGACAAGCAAACCGTGGGAGAAAAAGAACTGTTTGAATCCATTGAAAAAGTAATGCTTGGCCCAGAACGCCGCAGCCATGTGATGAACGAGGAAGAACGAAAAATCACGGCTTACCACGAAGCAGGTCACGCCCTGGTCGCGCATTTATTGCCACACATGGATCCTGTCCAAAAAGTTTCCATCATCAGCCGTGGCCGCGCTGCTGGTTATACGATCAAAATGCCAACCGAAGACCGTCACATGCACAATCGTGAAGAATACAAAGAGGAAATTGCTGTGATGCTTGGAGGTTTTGCCGCAGAAAAAATAATCTTCGGCGATGTCACTACAGGCGCTTCAAGTGATATGCGCGGAGCCACAGGCATTGCCCGCAACATGACCACGCAATGGGGTATGTCCGATATCCTCGGTCCTCGTGTGTACGGCGAACGTGAAGATATGATCTTCTTAGGCCGTGAAATTACGGAGAGCCGCGATTACTCTGAATCCAAAGCCGAATTGATCGACAAAGAAGTTGATGGTCTGATCAAAGACGGTTTGGATAAAGCCTCGAATCTCTTACGCGATCATCGTGATGCGATTGAACGCATTGTGGCGCATTTAATGGAAAAAGAAACGATCGAGCGCGAAGAATTCACAGCTGTGGTCGGATTTCCTCCAGCAAATCCAAAAGCACATTTGCCAAAAGTCGAAGAGACGCCAGCAAAGGTCTAATCTTCAAGCAAAAAACGCAAAACCCCTGACATGGATCAGGGGTTTTTGGTAGGTCGAGCCTGTGGTATCCTACAGACGTTATGTTTTCACAACCAGAACCGCGTCCACTCCATCGAGAAGTGCTTCGCGAAGCCCTGCGTCATGCGTGGCACAGTCGAAGCCTTTGGGTGTTTGCTTTGTTTGCGGGTTTTCTCCAAACAGCAGGCATGTATGACGTGCTGTTAAATTCCTTTCAGCAAACAGTGGGGGAAGTGCGCATGGCTTCTGCTGGATGGATTGCGCAATTTGGTGGCCCTGGAAAATGGGGGATGATGTGGGATGCGATAAGTGCACCAGGCGCTTGGTCCCGTATGTTAATGGGCGCGCTTTTAGCTTTGATAATTATTGCTATTTCGCTAATCGCGCAGGGCGCACTAGTTGCAGGGATCGTGGCAAAAGCAAAAGGCCAATCCGCTCGTTTTAAGGATTTGATCATCACCGGATTCCGTCATCTGCCAAGAATCGCTCTCTTGAATTTGATAACCCTTGGAATTATTGCGCTTACGCGTTCCTTTTTGCTCATCCCTATTGTGCTCTTTATGCGCGGGGCTTCTGTGTGGAACCTGCTCGGAACCCTCGTCGCGTTCATTGTCTTTGCCTTTGCGGTTGTGATCATGACATCTTTGCATAGGTTCGGATTGCAAATCTTAATGACGCAATCCGTAGGCCTTTGGGAAGCGCTTTTCAAGGCATGCCGATTATTTCAACGATCCTGGGTCATTATTATTGAAAAAGCATTCCTCTTGTTATTGATGGGGGCGGGTATCTTGTGTGTTGCATTTATCGCCTCAATTGTCGCTAGCCTTCCAGCACTCGGTCTGCTTTTTGGGGGAGAGATGATCCACAGTCGCACATTAGCCATGATCGGATCAGCGCTTTCTTGGTTTGTCTTTTTCGGGGGTATCATCCTCGCTGGAATGTTCACCATCACTTTTCAATACAGCGCCTGGAATGGAATGTATCGTCGCGTGTCAGATGGATGGGCCATGTCAAAGTTTCATCGGTTGGCAAAATGGTTTCATGAGGAAGTACACTTGTTCCGTCATTAATTTTGATTTTTATGCCCCCTGTACAGCCACCCAAAGCCTCTTCCATTGAGGACCTTTTGAAAAAAGCCGCTCCAAGCGGAGGAAATGAACAAGGTGGAGCCCCAGCTGCTCCAGCTTCTGCTCCTGCGCCTGCAAAAAAAGCCGCCCCTGCAAAAAAAGAGGTAAAAAAAGAAGAAGCACTGGAAGAAAAAATGCAGGCCATGCGGTTGCTGGAAAAAGAAAAAGAAGTAGAAAAAAAAGCAGTAGAATCAGGCCTGCCATACATTAAATTGCGAGGCTTCCCCGTGATGCCAGAAGCATTGGGCATGATTCCAAAAGATCGTGCCTTAAGCTTAAAAGCCGTCATCTTCTTAAAAACAGAAGAGCAGATTCGCGTGGGTGCTATTGCAAAAACTCCAGAGGTTGATGCGCTCATCAAAGAACTCGTTGATCAAACAAAAGCCAATGTCCAGCTCTACCTCATTTCCGAAGATGGGCTGGCGTATGGCATTGATCTGTATCGCATTGTCCCAGAAGTAAAAAAAGAAGAGTTCGGCTATCACATCGAACAGACAGACCTTGAGAAGTACGCCAAAGAAATCGAAAATTTAGAGGATTTACAAAAAAAGATTGGAGAAGTTTCCACCACAGACATCATCACTTTGATGTTGGGCGCAGCCCTCAAGTCAGGCGCATCCGACGTCCATATCGAAGCAGAGGAGAAGGACGTAAAAATGCGTTTTCGATTAGATGGGCTCTTGCATGATGCCGCAAAAATGCCACGCGAAGCATGGAAGCAGATTATCTCGCGTCTCAAATTGCTCGCAGAGGTCAAAATCAACGTGGATGATGTTCCGCAAGATGGGCGTATCACGATTTATCTTCCAGAAGAAAAGATTGATATTCGTGTCAGCTTCTTGCCAACTGCTTTTGGAGAATCTGTCGTCATGCGTATTTTGCGTCCAAAGGCGATTGCACTGGAATTTGATAATTTGGGTGTACGAGGCCGTGCCTTTGATCAGCTCAAACAAGAAATCGAGCGTCCAAACGGCATGATTATCACAACTGGTCCAACCGGATCTGGTAAAACCACAACCTTGTACGCGGTGTTAAAAAAATTGAATGATCCAGAGGTCAAAATCATCACGCTTGAAGATCCAATCGAATACAAACTCGAAGGAATTAACCAAAGCCAAGTAGATCACGCAAAGCATTATGATTTTGCGCGCGGATTAAGATCAATTCTGCGCCAAGATCCAGATGTGGTCATGGTTGGTGAAATCCGCGATCTGGAAACAGCCGATATTTCGATTCGGGCCGCTCTCACAGGCCACCTGGTCGTCTCTACCATTCATACAAACAGCGCAGC
>CAYUCD010000055.1:0-4930 GCA_964443265.1 uncultured Gammaproteobacteria bacterium
ACCCTGCTTCTCACACGAGCAGGGTTTTTTTGTCTCGAATCTGTGCTACTCTTTTGGCGTATGGCCTCTTTACCCCGATTGTTTATCTTAGATGCAAACGCATTGCTTCACCGTGCGTGGCACGCCCTTCCCCCTCTTACGAATCCAGAGGGTGTGGTTGTGAATGCGGTGTATGGCATGCTCATGGTGGTGCAGAAATTATTGGATGATCAAAAGCCAGAGGCAATGGTGGCGTGTTGGGATACAGAGGCGCCAACGTTTCGTCACGAGGCATACAAAGAATACAAAGCACAGCGTGAAGAACAGCCTGATGAGTTATATGCGCAAATTCCGTTGATTCAAAACGGTTTAACGTTTCTTGGAATTGATTCGTTATTTTTGGATGGGTTTGAAGCTGACGATTTGGTGGGTACGGTTGCGTTGCGCGCAAAGGCAGAAGGATGGGATGTGGTGATTGTGACGGGTGATCGAGACACATTGCAGTTGGTTCAACCGCAGATTTCTGTGATGGCGTTTAAAAAGGGTGTGACGGAAACGGTTTTGTATGATGAGGAAGAAGTGAAGCGACAGTACGAGCTTACGCCTACGCAATTTTTGGAATACAAAGCCTTGCGCGGAGACCCGTCAGATAATTTGCCGGGTGTTCCTGGTATTGGCGAGAAGACGGCGACGGATCTTTTGAAGACGTATGGAGATTTAGAGGGTGTGTTGAAAGCAGCGCATGATCCTCATTCTACGATGGCAGATGGTGTGCGCAAGAAGATGTTGGACAACGAAAAAGATTTGCCAGAGCATTTGATGTTGGCGCGGATTGATACGCAGGTTCCATTAGAATGGACGTCGAAAAAACGTACGCCGTTTTCTGTGCAACGCGATGCGTACATTGCTTTTTTGCGTGGCATGGGATTTAAGACGCTGTTAAAACGTTTTGATGAAGAAGCGCCAGCGCCTGCATCAAAAAAACAATCCTCGGCAGTATTTTCTAAAAAGATTCTTGGATCTGTTTCTGACGCAGAGGCATTTGTTGAAGCTGTCCGCAAAGAAGGAACGCTTGTGATTGAGGTTTCACGCGGAGCCTCTGGATCGTTGTTTGGCCAGGTCGTGGACGGTGTAGCGCTTGGGCTTCAGAAAACGATTTTTTTCTTGCCAACAGATGCGTCAAAGGAAATAAAAAAATATGTTGCGCAAGTTCTTGTGGATGAGAAGGTTTTAAAAGTTGCGCATGATATTAAAGTTCAATTGCATGGGTTGCGTATTCTTGGATTGGAAGCGCACGGATGGTCTTTTGACACCTTTCTTGCGGCGTATCTTTTAGCGGCAGGAGAACGCAACCATGATTTGCTGACGGTTGCTGGGATGTACGCTGCGTTTACTTTGTCTGAAGATGCGGATGCGATTAGACGCGCAGAGGCGGTGGCGCTTCTTGTTCCTGTTTTGCAAAAATTATTGCGAGAAGAGCGTTTGGAATCTGTGTTTTCTCGTTTTGAACTTCCGCTCGTGTTCCCTCTTTTTGCTATGGAGGAACAAGGTATTTTGGTTGATCTGCCGTATCTTTCCGCGCTTTCAAAAAAGTTGACGGACAAGCGCACGATCTTGGAAAAAGCGATGATGGAGTCGGTTGGTTCAGCGTTTAATCCTGCGTCCCCTTCTCAGCTTGCGCACGTATTATTCGAGGTGCTTCATTTGCCGACAAAAGGAATTAAACGCGGGAAGACAGGATACTCCACTGCAGCGCCAGAGTTGGAAAAGCTGCGCGGACTTCATCCTTTGATTGAGCAGATCGAAGAGCACCGCGAGTTATCCAAATTGTTATCCACCTATGTGGATGTTTTGCCTGGTTTGGTGGATGCGAACAAGCGTGTTCACACCACATTCAATCAAGCGGTCACAGCAACGGGTCGGCTTTCTTCTTCAGATCCGAATCTGCAAAATATTCCGATTCGTACAGAGCTTGGACGTGAAATTCGCCGCGCGTTTATTGCGCCAAAAGGATGTGTTTTATTGTCGTGTGATTATTCGCAGATTGAGTTGCGTTTGATTGCGACTCTTGCTCAAGATGAGAAGATGTTGGACGCGTTTCGCCAGGGCGAAGATATTCATACAGCGACAGCTGCGGCGATTTGGCTGGTTCCAGAGAAGGATGTCACAAAGGATCAACGACGCGCAGCAAAGGCGATTAATTTTGGCATTATTTATGGGCAGGGCCCGGTTGGTCTTTCTGTTTCAGCGGGCATTACCGTGGCAGAGGCACGACAATTTATTGCCACGTATTTTGAGGTGTATGCAGGAGTGAAGCGTTATTTAGATGAGACACGCGCCCTTGCGATGAAGCTTGGTTATGCGGAGACGTTGTTTGGTCGTCGTCGACCGCTTCCAGAGATTCATTCTTCGATTCCTCAGTTGCGTGCGCAAGCAGAACGCATGGCGATTAATATGCCTGTGCAAGGGACAGCTGCGGATTTGATGAAGCTTGCGGTGATTCAGGTTGCGGAACAACTTCCCAAGATTTGTCCGGAGGCAAAAATTTTATTACAAGTGCATGATGAATTGGTTTTAGAGGTTCCAGAACAGAAGGTGGCTCAGGTAGCGCGTGCTGTTCGAGAGATCATGGAATCTGTGGAAAAAGTGGGGGTTCCGCTGGTTGTTGAAGCAAAAGCAGGAAAAAATTGGGGTGATTTGCAGGCATTGGCCTAGGCATCTTCCCCTTCGTCTCCGCGCGCGTTAGGCTTCGGCTATGTTGCTTTTGTGTTTGGGTCCTGACACGTTTCGTGCGCAAGAAAAAGCGCGTGATTTAGAGGTTGCGTTTAAACAAAAATATGATTTTGGCGGTTCGAGTACGGAGCACGTTTTGTTTGGAAAAGATGGGGTTGATGAAGTGATTGAGCGTGCCACGACATTGAGCTTGTTTTGTTCTCGGCGGTTTATTCGCGCGTCTTCTTTGTTATCCGAATGTCCGAAAGCAAAGCAAGCGGCGTTGGTTGGGGCACTTACACGCGATCCGGACCATGTGATTGTGGTGGACGTGGAGAGCGAGCCACTTTCTTCTGTTGCGGAACGTGCGTTTCAAGATGTCCCAAAAATAACAAAATATTCTTTTCCGATTGAGCATGGAAAAAAGTTTGAAGCCTTTGCGCTGACCTTGGCAGAACGCTTAAAGATTCCGGATCAAGCGAGTGTTGTTGCGTTAGCGCTTGCCGTAGATGGAGATAGTTGGCTTTTGTGGAATGAATTATTGAAACTTGCGGCTGGTGGCGCTTCCTCGCTTTCCGATCCCCCGCTTTCGCAAGTGGTTTATCCGTTTACGGACGCGTATTTACGCAAGGATCAAGCGTGGACTAAGGCTCTTGCAGATGAAGATTTGGCTGCGGAGTTTTTACAGACGTGTTTACATCAATCACGAGCCGCTCTGCGCGTTCGTGACGGTGCCACAGGTGGTTTGCATCCTTTTCTTGTTTCAAAAATGAAGGGACGGGCATTTCATGAACTAGAAGCCGCGCTTGGAGCGTCTCTTGCCGCGCTTTTTTCTCAGCGTGCAGGTTATGGAGACGAAATAGAGGCTTCGACGCTTCTTGGATTACGTGGATAATTTTTTTGGAATAAAAAAATCCCCTCGATGATTCGAAGGGATTTTTTTTTGCTTATTTAATCGTGTTGAGAGACTTTTGCGCGGATCCGATTTTTCGCGCAGCTTTGTTTCCGTGGATGATGTGCTCTCTCGCTGCTTTTGCCATTGCTTGCTGCACCTTTAAAAAGGTTGCCTTTGCCTCATCTTTCTTTCCGTCTTTGACGAAAGAAGCGAATTGGCTCAATAGCGCCTTGATATTGGTCTTTGCACGTGCGTTTTTCGCAGTGTGCTTCTTGGTTTGCCGAAATGCTTTCTCGGCGGCTTTCTTGTTTGGCATACGTTGGCCGTAAGAATACGCGTGAAGATCAAAAACGTCAATAGATTTGAGGTCAAGACTGATTTTTTTGCCCTTTTTTGATTGACAGAGCGCATTTTTCTTTTTATGATGTGGCAGCTAAAGAAAGTTTTAAAAGCTTTTTACGGCTTGGGCTCGGTTGGAATTTTTGATGCAGATTAGGTCTCCATAGTTCAACGGATAGAACGAGGGACTCCTAAGCCCTAAATAGTGGTTCAATTCCACTTGGAGACGCCACAGATTTTTGAATGTTTAGGAAGGGATTTGAAAATTGAGAATTTGTTTTTTTGAAAAAATAGAGAATATTTGGCTAAGGTTAGCCAAAATATTGTGTGTCGAAAAATAGTTTTATTTTGGCAGAAAATGTTTCACGTGAAACAATTTAGGAAAAATGTTTCACGTGAAACAATTCTTGCTGAGTGCTTAGGCAATGAGTACGAATTGGAAAAAGGAGAGGATGAGACGTTGAAAGGTTCGACGGGCCGATATCTACGCTTCGCTTGATATCACGCCTGGATCGATAGGTTCGACGGGCTGCTGATATCTTCACTACGTTCGATATCACGCCCTCCTCGCTCGCAAACGTGATCAAGTGGAACGGGTCTTGGCTGATATCTTCGCATAGCTCGATATCACGCCCGCTCCGCTCGTGAAATAACGAGCAAGCTCTTTATTTCACTCGCTACACGGGCTGATAGCTCAGTTGGTAGAGCGCTGCATTCGCATTGCAGAGGTCAGGGGTTCGACTCCCCTTCAGTCCACCATTGATAAAACCCCAATAAATATGGGGTTTTATTGTTTTTTAAAATGTTTCACGTGAAACATTTTTGGTTTTATCGTAAATTTAATATGTGGAATTGTTTCACGTGAAACAATTTGTTCTTCTTTTGCTTAAGGCTGTTCCCCTTTTTGTTTTTCTGTACTTACTTAGACGGTCGTCTGTTTCCGCTGATTTCTTTCTTTCTTTCTTTCTTTCGTTCTTTCTTTCTTTCTTTCTTTTTTTCTTTTTT
>CAYUCD010000056.1:0-4893 GCA_964443265.1 uncultured Gammaproteobacteria bacterium
GGAGGGGTAAATTCTGTGGCGAGCTTTCCTGTGACACGATCAATTTTTACGGTTTGCGCAATCACTTTGCCAAGAAGCACTGGCTTATCTGTGGAAGGAGGTTCTGGGGTTGTGAAGGCTTCCACGGTCGTGCCTTTTGTGGCGCGGCGCATATACGCCTGCCAGATTGGCGCAGCGACAATTGAGCCGTCTGCTCCGCGTTTCATTTCTACGTTGTTGTTGTTTCCTACCCACACAACGGTTGCGAGGCTTGGCGTGTAGCCGGCTGTCCATGCATCGTGGTAGTCGTTTGTGGTTCCGGTTTTTGCCGCGACTGGACGATCGGGCAAAGTGAGAGAATTTACGGCGCCAAAAACATACGCGCGAGATTCGTTGTCAGACAAGACGCTTGAGATGAGACGCGCGATTTGCGGTTCCATCACACGCGTGCCGGATGATGGTTGCCATTCTTCCAGTGTTTTTCCATTTGAGTCTTCGACTTTGAGGATTGCGGAGGTTGGATAGCGCACGCCTTCTGTGGCAAATGCTGCGTAGACAGATGCGTGTTCGATAGGCGTTACTTCCCCGCCACCTAACACAAGCGAGAGACCGAAACGACTACGTTCGCCGAGCGTGGTGTAGCCCAAGAGTTCTGCAAAATCCAACACACGACTTACACCAGCGAGATACAGCATTTTTACGGCTGGAATATTGAGGGAGCCTTGGAGCGATTGGCGGATGGAAATAGGACCGCGTTCTTTTCCGTCGTAGTTATTTGGTTCGTAATTTTTTGGATCTGCGCGGAAGGTTGTTTTCACATCCCAGAGCTGTGTCTCTGGCAAAAAGCCTTTCATGAATCCAACGGCATAGACAATAGGCTTGAAGCTAGAGCCTGGCTGACGCGGACGCAGAGTGACGTTTACCTGGCCATCGTTTTCTGTGTCAAAGAAATCTTTTCCACCAACCATGGCAAGGATTTGTCCGGTTTTTGGATCGAGTGAGATGAGGGCGGCGTTGGTGAATTTATATAGTTTTCCGCGCGTATCAACTCCTTTGGTAATTTCTTCTTGCGCAGCTACCTGCTTATCCCAATCAATCGTTGTGATGACTTTGAGACCGCCCTGTTCTGTGGTTTTTTGTCCGTATTTTTCTGTGAGCAGAGAGCGCACGTACATGACAAAATGAGGCGCGGTAATATTGCCAATGGATTTTGGTTTGAGTTTTTTTAGGGTGTCGATTTTTTTTGCTTCTTCTGCCTGGTCTTTTTTAATATAACCTTGACCCACCATCTGATCTAAGACGTAATGCTGCCGCACCACGAGGCGCGCGCGATTGTCCCCTCTTGAACCTGTGCCATACGGAGAATAAAAATCTGTGGCTTGAGGAATGGACGCGAGAAGTGCTGCTTCATCGAGCGTTAAATCTTTTGCCTGCTTTCCAAAATAGGATTGCGCGGCTGATTCGATGCCGTAGATGTTCGAGCCGTAAGGAATTTCATTTAAATACATCTGCAGAATTTGATCCTTGCTGTAGGTGCGTTCAATTTGCAGAGCGAGAACGAATTCTTTTATTTTGCGGATGATTTTTTTCTCGTTTGTGAGCAAGGCATTTTTGACGAGTTGCTGGGTAAGCGTGGAGGCGCCTTGCGATGCGCTTCCGGTTGTAATGTCGACCCAGGCTGCGCGCGCTAAACCTTTCCAGGATACGCCGTGGTGATTATAAAAATCTTTGTCTTCGATCGCGATCGTGGCTTTTTTAACGTAGTCTGGCAGGTCTTCGATTTTGATGAGCGTGCGCTTTTCATCCCCATGCATCTCGTATAAAAGGTGCGTGCCGGTTCGATCAAAGATCTTGGTTGACTGGGCGATCTCCCGCGTGGTTAAGGTGTTGGGGTCTGGAAGGCTTTGGCTTACCACAAAAGCGATAATCGCAAAGGCAAAAAGCCCACAAACCAGCCCTGTAATGAAGAGCGCAAGGAGGGATTTTAGGCCCACCTTGATTGGGTGCTCTTTAAGGGAAGAAATATAGGCCTGGAAGCGCGTTTTGGCTTCAGGCAAGCGATCTTTGAAATGTTGGAGGCCGATCATAGGATAAATGGTCTATTTTTTGGCTTAGATAAGCCTTTTTCTATCATACGACCATTGACAAAAAGGGTCAACAGTGATATATTACTTGTTCCCAAAATGGCAAAGAGTGTCTAACGCTTAAGCCTTTTTTGGGGCTAACCTATGCGTAAAAACAAGCTTTTCAAGCAAGTTAAAAACGTTGGTCGCCGCATTGGAGCGTCGATTGCTTTGGCGTTTACGCTTTTGTCGGCGTCTGCTCCGGCTGCTTCAGCCTGGACGGCTCCTTCTTGGTTGCCCCGTGTTCGTTTGGCTTTAGCTGATACAACCAAGCCAGTTGCTTTTGTGCTTCCTGGTGAAAAGGCTGATGTTGTTGAAAACAAAGCTCAAGAAGCCACAAAAGCCACTTACCGTGTGCGTGTGACGGGTTATACCTCTGTTGAAGAGGAATGTGACTCTTCCCCGTTTATTACGGCTGATGGGTCTGATACTCGTTATTTGTACGGTGATATTAAGGCCAAGAAGCCTTTGGCTGAAGTCACGCATTTGCCAAGCGGTCAAAAAGTCCATGTGGACGGTATGATTGCCTGGAACTATGCGTCTCCAGACGCTAAGTACCGTGTTCCGTTTGGAACAAAGGTGCGTCTTCCGGAATTGTTCGGAGATATGGTCTTCGAGGTGCGCGATCGTTTGAACGAGCGCTACCATGACGGACTTGTGGATGTCTGGGTGTCAGATGTTGCATCTGAGTACAAAATTACAACGAAAAACACGAAACTCGAGATCGTCCAATGGGGCGATGGAGTGACGCGTTGGAATGTGAAATAAATTTATATCTGAAGCGGACAAAAGTCCGCTTCAGCGCTAAGTGGAAGAATCTTTCGTCCATTTGGCGCTGCGAAAGCAGTACGACGGGTTAGCGATTGGCATGGTGCCAATCAACGGCCTGTTGCTCTTTCACAAGCTCGGCAAAGCCGGGCAAGACCTGGCGGAGCCAGGCAAGGAGTTCTGTCATGACGACCAAGGCGGTTGTTACGGACGGACAAGTCGTTGCGTACATGAAGCGAGAGCTGGAGTTGCGGGCGAGGTTTCTGAAGGGAGTCCTGGACCCGGATCGTGTGCTCGCTGGAATCCAGAAGCTGATGGAGGAGACGCTGAAGGCCCAGATCCAGGGACTCCCAGCGGACCACTACCGCGTCCCCGTGACCTACGCACCGATGCCCTCCATGGAAACGCTCAAGAAGGAGTGGGGCGAGGACAATGTGTCGGTCATCTTCGACGGCCGGCCGTTCACCCTCCACACTTCCTGTGTTGGCATGGACCGCACCCCGGGCGAGAGGACGTTCTACGTCCACGACGCAGGTGGCGACTGGGAGAGCGAGGAGCGGATCGCTTGGGGCCTCAAGCAACGGAATGTTGTGGCTCCGAACGGCTACCGCCCCGCGACCCCCGAGGAGACCTACGAGTTTGCCAAGGCTCATCCCGAGCTTGTGGACTTCGTCGGTCTTGGCTCCTTAGCGGTGAACGGCGATAACCGCTACGTCGCGGACGTGTGGCAGAACGACGGCCAGCGCGTCCTCGGCTCCTACTGGCTCGGCGGCAGGTGGGCTCGCGGGTACCGCGTTCTGTTTGTGGCTAAGACGGACAAGGAGGCCTAGCACGGACAAGAACGACTTAGGTTGTACATAGCTTTCTCAGGCTCAGGGGTCGGTGCTTTCACAAGATCGATCCCTGAGCCTTTTCTGTTTTATTTTTCTTTGCTACGCTTCGGCTGGTGGATAGTAAGTAGAGAAGTAGTGAGTAGGGGTTGATCGGCTTTGGTATCATCGCTACGCTCGATACCAAGCCTCCTCGCTCGGAAGTAAAAAACATGCAAGCAGGACTCATCGGCTCTGGTATCATCGCTACGCTCGATACCAAGCCTCCTCGCTCGCAAAACGTGATCAAGCAAGTAGGGGTTGATCGGCTTTGGTATCATCGCTACGCTCGATACCAAGCCCCTTCGCTCGGAAGTAAAAAACATGCAAGCACGTTTTTTACTTCTCTCGCTCAGTGGCGTGGTGGCCAAGTGGTAAGGCGAGGGTCTGCAAAACCCTCATTCGTGGGTTCGATTCCCACCCACGCCTCCAATACAACAACACTCCAAAAGAGTGTTGTTTGCTTCCCCCTCTAAAACCCTTGCATTTTTTGATGATTTGTATTATGATCCCGTGAAACTTTTGTGACATGGTGTTGCAAAGGGTTCGAGCTCTTTCCAGGAGTGCGAGATGGATCAAATCAAAGATATCGATAACGTTCGAGTCTCGCTCGCCGGCCTTGGTGACCTGCTCGAAACTTTGCAGCAGAAGCAGGTCGCTGGCGTAGCTCTTTCGTCCAAGAGCTCGAACCCCACGGTGCATGTGGCGGTTCTTCCCTTGGAGGCCTTTGACTCGCTCTCTGTTCAGCGCTTTCGCCTGTCTTGGCCCTTTGGGTTGCAGGCGGGCGACGAGATCGCGGTTCTTCGCAACTTCTTCACCTTTCCGGATGATTCTGCGAATAGCATTGGCGGAAGCCGAGGCGTGGCGAATCTTCACCCTGTGGAGGTTCTGGACCCTCTGGCCAAGGCCCTGTCTCGTATCAAGGATCCGGAAACCGGAAAGACGCCGGCTCGGCGCATCCAGTTCCTGGCTCCGCAGCTCGAAGAGACGCGCTATCGCTTTCCGGCGGTTTCTCGTCCTGACAATGCGGCTCGCTGGTCGCCTGGCATGTACAAGAACCAGAACCAGCAGATGTTCGGCGTCATGCTCGACATGAACGAGCTTGCTGGCGCGGCCTATGGGTTCCGATCCCCGCTTCACACGAAGGAGTTCTG
>CAYUCD010000057.1:0-4878 GCA_964443265.1 uncultured Gammaproteobacteria bacterium
GCACGAACACGATGTAGCAGAGCACGCCCAACGTATTATTTATATTCGCGACGGGGCCTTAGTCAAAGAAGAAGCAGGACGCGCACACGCCTAACGCCTATGTCCATCAAAGATCTCCTTGAAGAAACCTATATGGCGCTGGTCGCAAACAAAGCGCGATCAGCACTCACGATTTTAGGTATTGTCATTGGTATCGCATCTGTTATTGCTATGATTGGTATTGGAGAAGGTGCAAAAGGAAGCGTTGAATCAAGTATTCAATCGGTTGGATCAAATCTTGTGATGATTTCGCCGGGTATGCAGCGCGGAGTTGGCATGAACGTGAGCGCGGGTCGAGGATCTGCACAAACGCTGACGCAAGATGACGCCACAGCTATTGCGGGGAGTTCGGACTTGATCAAAGCGGTTGCGCCAGAGCTTTCTCGTCGCTATCAAGTCACGGCAAAAGGAACGAATACAAATACGCAGGTCGTAGGAACCGTTGCCGCTTATACAGATGTGCGCAATGTGGCCATTGATCAAGGAAGTTTTATTTCCGATCGAGACGTGGAAGGAATTTCGCGCGTTGCTGTGCTCGGTCCAACCACACGCGATGATTTGTTTGGAGAAGGTGGTGATGCGATCGGTCAAATCATTCGCATTAATAAAGTCGAATTTCGCGTCATTGGCATTACGCAATCAAAAGGTGGAAGCGGGTTCAATAATGCAGATGATATGATTTTTGTGCCATTGTCTGCTGCGCAACGCTTTTTGGCGGGGAATACATCTGTGTCCACGATTAGCGTAGAGGCAAAAGACCAGGAGTCTATGGCCACGGTCCAGCAGCAACTCACAGAACTGCTTTTGCAACGCCACAATATTTCAGATCCAGCAAACGCGGATTTCAGTGTCTTGAATCAGGCGGATCTTATGGCGACCGCATCGAGCGTCACAAACACATTTACCATGCTCTTGGCTGCTATTGCAGGCATCTCACTTCTGGTTGGCGGGATTGGCATTATGAATATGATGCTGACAACGGTCACAGAACGCACGCGAGAAATCGGATTACGCAAAGCGATCGGCGCACAAAAAGAAGACATTAACTATCAGTTCTTGATGGAGGCGGTGTCTCTCACATTCGCAGGAGGTGTTCTCGGCGTCTTGTTGGGCTGGATCCTTTCGATCGGTGTTCAGCACTTCACGTCCATCGCCAGCCGCATTTCGCTCAATTCTATTTTGCTCGCATTTGGCGTGTCTGCGCTCATCGGCGTGATCTTTGGCTACTATCCAGCACAGCGAGCCGCGCGGTTAAATCCAATCGAAGCATTACGTCACGAATAAATAAATCTTACATTATTCTTTTTCTTTTTTATTATGAAAAGCATCAATAGCGCGCTCATCATTGTCGGAATCTTGCTCATTGGCGGTGGGGCTTTTTACGGAGGAATGACGTACGGACAAAAAAATGCGAGACCGGGGGCAGGGATGAATATCCAAGGCCGTATGGGAACACGAGGAACAGGACAAGTAGGAGGCAACAGCGTAGGCATGGCGTCAGGCGAAGTTCTTTCCAATGACGGAAAAAGCATCACAATCAAATTGCGCGACGGAGGATCCAAAATCGTCTTCTTCTCTACATCAACACAAATTCAAAAAATGGCTACGGGAACAACAGAAGATTTAAAAGTGGGTGAGAACGTGATGGCAACCGGAGAAGCGAATGCAGACGGAAGCATTGCCGCACAATCCGTTCAATTGCGTCCAGTGGGGGAATTTAGAAAAGGGCCTCCAGAGGTGCCTGCCATCAAATAAAGAAAGTAAAAGGTCGTTGCTCAGAAATGGTGCCTATGGTAAAGAAGATTCACTAAATCCCCTTAGTTTTATGATTATGAATCAGAAAGCCCTTATTTCCGCGCTTTCTCTAGCCGGATTGTTGATGGGTCCTTTGGCCCAAGCCACAGTAGCCATGCCAATGCAGGCGCAGCCGATCACGATTAAGGTAGATGCGCCAGTTATTGCAGAACCTATCAAAGCTGAAGTGCCAACATCGGATAAACGCGAACCGCTAAAGCCAGGAGAAATTACCGCGTTAGATCCACAACCAGAGCCACCAGCAAAAATTGTGCCCGTAGAAGCGGGAAAGATTACCTGGATCATGGGTACGTCTGGGGTAAGCGCGCCATCAGAACAAAAAGGTATTAATCCGCAACCAGAACCTCCGGTCGCCTTTACCGCTCCAGATACGACGGACGAGCAGGTCCAGACAGCAACGCAAAAAGAAAAAATCAGCCAGGACAAGCCTGTTACGGTTATCACAACCACAGCCGAAGGCATGACGTCTGAAACGGCCGCAGAAGTCAAAAAGTTGACGATCCCTCCAAGTAAGATCTTCACGGCAGATTTTTCAAAAGTATCAAACTTGCAGGTGGCAACAGAAGTGAAAGATGGAAAAGTGATGTATCGACTCGTGTTGCCAAATGGAAAAGAATTACTCAAACAAAAAGATGCAAAAACAGCCTTGTTTGATTTTGTGTTTGATCAAGCTGTGGAGTGGCAGGGCAAAAATGCTCGCGCCGTGATTGCTCATGAGCAGGTGTTAAGCTGGGGAGATATCCGATCCGCAATAGCAAAAGAGCCGGGAGTCATCGGAATGCCAGCCCGCTTGATTGTGCCAGAAACAACAACAGAGCGAGAAATAAAAATCATCCCACAAGGGGAAGGGGCCATGATTGGATTCAATTATCGCGATAAGGATGTGCAGGTTCCTGTTTTAGGTGATTTCAAGATAGAAGGAAAAAAGCTCTTTCTTGTGAACGGAGAAAAAAGCATTGAGATCAAGGTGGTGCCATTTAAAGCCTGGGGAGATTTGCAAATGGTCACAGATGTAAATGAAAAAGTAAAAATCCTAGATATGTCGCTGGGATTAGAAGAGGGTATGCCAATGTACGGAGCAACGATTCAGGAGCCATTCAAATTATTTGGATTTTTAGGCATGAGCTTAAAGAGCCATGTGATGGTGGATGGGGAGGGAAACGTGACAGAAATTCATCGACCATGGTATGCCTCGTTAGGAAAAAAATCGTGCGTCATTAATGCGGGAAAAAGCTTAACCTGCAAATAAGTCAACAAAAAAGAAAAAAAGAGGGCCCTCACAGGCCTTCTTTTAATTCTAGGATCAACCACGTACAATGCGAGTATGCAATGGAGCTGGAAAGTTGGAATAGCGGGGGGCGTGGCTCTAACCGCGGCTTTTTTTGTTTTCGCGCTTCAGTATTCTTGGCCAGAGCGCCGAGTTCTACCCATAGGTTCGGAGATGGTTGTGATGGAAACCGGAAAAGAGACGGCGCAAAAAGATCCAGAAGTCTTTCGATTCACCTTACCCGTTCAACCGGATAAGGCGACGAGTACGATCGCAGAGCCAGAGCGCCCGCCTCAATTTGTGGTTTTGGCGTTTGATGGATCGCGTTCATTGCCAATGTGGAATGCGACGCGTCAATTCGCAAAAGAGCTGGAGGTAAAAGGCGTTTCATTAAAGTTCACGTATTTTATTAATAGCGTTTACCTGTTGACCGAGGCGCATCGCATGCTCTACCAGCCCCCGGCACCCGAAGCAGATGGCTCTTCAAAAATAGGATTTGCAAGCTCAGAAAAAGAATTGATGGATCGCATCGCTCATATCAACGGAGCGCTAGAAGAGGGACACGAAATCGGTTCGCATTTAAATGGCCACTTTGATGGCAGTAAGTGGAAAGAAGATGATTGGCGTAAGGAATTTACCTCGTTTTATCAACTCGTCTTTCACGCGCAACAGAACAACGAGATCAAAGATCGGGTCTGGCAAATAAATCCGCTAAAACTGGTTCCAAAAGATATTGCGGGTTTTCGCGCGCCAAATCTGGCAACAACGTCAGGTCTGTGGCCAGTCTTAAACGCTTTTGGCTATCGTTATGATACGAGCCGGGTCGCAAAGCCGGATGTATGGCCAAAAAAAACAGAGCAGGGGATTTGGGAATTCCCTGTGGCCGGGATTTTTGACGCAACACGCAATAGGACGATATTGGCTATGGATTATAATTTTTATGTCGCACAGTCTGGAGCCAAAGACATCACGACAAGAGACACAAAACTTTGGGAAGCTTTTTTTAATGAAATGTTGAATGCGTATACAGAATATTTTCAAAAAAATTATCAAGGAAATCGAGCGCCAATCTTTATTGGTCATCATTTTTCAGAATGGAATGGAGGCGTGTATTGGGATGCTATGAAGCGCTTTGCAGAAAACGTCTGTGGGCTTCCAGAAGTGAAGTGTGTTACTTACAGTGAGCTTGCGGATTATTTAGATACGCATCCAAATGCAGAATCGATCGCGCAGGGGTACGCGAGTTCCACGACACGCACAAAACCATAGAAGAAAATAAAAATCCCCCACGGCGGAGCCGGGGGGATTTTTTTGAAGGGAAAACTATTTCTTAGCCTTTGTTGCCTTTAAGGCATCTCGAGCTGCTTGGAGAGTGGTCTTAAGCGTGGCGTTTGCCGCAGCAACTGCTTTTTGGAAAGTGACATTTGCTGCTTTGACCGCATCGATTTTTGCATTGCGGGCTGGGATCGTGTTGTCACGATAGGCTTGGAAAGCCGTGTCTCGGGCTGTGTTAAAATTTTTCTTTGCAAGATTCACTGCATCGCGAAAAGCTTTATTTGCAGCAAGTCGTTCTTCTTTTGTGCCCGTGCATCGTTCCTTCCAAGTGGAGACAGCAGCGTTCACCGCAGCGATACGAGCTTTCATGGCCGTATCTATGCTCGTCTGTCGGGCTTTAAGCGCATTTTCAACAGCGTTCTTAAAGTTGGTACGTGCGAGATCAATGGCTGATTGATGGGCTTTGATAGCAACTTCGATCG
>CAYUCD010000058.1:0-4837 GCA_964443265.1 uncultured Gammaproteobacteria bacterium
CGCACGATCAAGACATTGCTCCCAAGTACTTCCACTCAACAAAACACATGGAAGACGCCGAGGGCAACAGACTTCCTGGACTCGTCGAAGACGACGATCTCACGACCTATGTCGTCCTCATGATCCTCTTTGCCTGGTTCAAAATCCCCTTCAATCTCTTCTACATCTTGATCTCTCGCCACTTCTCTCGCTCCCGTCCTGTGTAGGAGCCGCCCCCCATAGCTTTACGCGACGGGGGGATTTTTTTATAAAAGCCCTTGCGTAATCGCCGTACGAATTTTTTTAAACAGGGATAAATAAAAGCGCACATTCACAAGCGTGGCCAAACGATAACCCAACATTTCATCCACCGTAAACAGATGACGCAAATAACCAAACGTATAACGAGAAAGCTCTTCATCTAAGGGAGACCCATCAGAAACAATCAATGGTTCTTGATTCAACTTCCATTTCTCATTGGTAATTTGAATCTGCTCATAAAAATCCGGACGCGTAAGATCGTCATGAACAAAACGATATAATTGTCCGTGACGTGCATTGCGAGTTGGTAACACGCAATCGAACATATCAACACCACGACGTACGTATTCAATGAGTTCATCCGGTTGAGCGCCTCCCATAAAATAACGAGGCTGCTCTTTGGGCAAAATCTTATTCACGACATCCAAAACACTGCACGCCTCTTCTGTTGACTCTCCCACAGACAATCCACCAATGGCGTATCCGTCATATCCTAACGCAACAAGTTCTTCCGCACTTTTTTTGCGAAGATCAAGATGCGTTCCGCCTTGAACAATCCCAAACAATTGCGCACCCAGATTTATAGATCCCTCTTTTGATTGTCGAAATGCCTCCAAAGAACGTTTTGCCCAAACGGTCGTAAGCTCCAATGCATCCGCAAGCACAGATTCCGTCGCGGGTAATTTCGTACAAACATCAAGAACCATACAAAGATCGCTCCCGATCGTTCGCTGAATCTCCATGCAAAGCTCTGGCGTGAGTTTCATCTTCGCGCCATCAATATGAGATTGAAAAAGCACGCCATCCTCCGTCAGCTCGCGCATCCCAGCCAAACTAAACACCTGGAATCCACCCGAGTCCGTCAAAAGAGCGCCTTTCCAATCCATCAACCGATGCAATCCATCAAAAGTGCGCAAAACATCCAAACCAGGACGCAACCACAGATGATACGTATTTGATAATAAAATAGGCGAACCTAAACGCTCCACATCAAAAGAGGAAAGCGTTTTAACCGCGCCTCGCGTCGCAATCGGCATAAAAAACGGGGTCGCCAAATCTCCATGCGGCGTCTTCAAAAGACCCGTACGCGCCTGGCTCTTCACCGAGGTGGTAGAAAGTGAAAACATATTCTTTTATGAGTTCCCCGCAGGGGGTTCCTTGTTATACAACGCCTTTTGGACCCATGGCAAGCGTCGCAGTCCTAATGCAAGCAAGATAGACCCAACCGCGACAAGCACAAAAATGATCCAAGTACGGGGATGGGTAAAGGATCCACCCAAAGCCACCCAAGCAACCGTAAGCGGAATACTGCCAAAAAATGTCGCAAAGGCATAAGGTCGAAATGCCATGCGAGACATGCCACATCCTAAGCTAACAACATCAAAAGGAAACGATAAAAGCCGCATCAAAAGAACCGTCATAAACCCCTCTTCAGCCAACAAACGGTTATATTTCTTCACCCATCCGCGTTCATATTTTTCCACAAGGCTACGTCCAAAAAATCGTCCAAATAAAAACGCGAGCATGGCCGCAAGATTTAACCCAACCAAAACAATCAGTGTCCCCCACACAGGACCATAGATAATCCCAGCAATAACATCCAACGTTCCTTTTGCGAACATCAAAATGGTAGAGGCGATATAAAGAAGGATGAGCAAAAAAGGACCCCATGCACCCGCCTCAAGAACCTCTTGGCGTAAAAGATGTAAAAAAGTACGCGGAGAAGCCGGGTGAGTGAAGAAAAAAATCAGGAGCGCCAAAATCGAGCCGATCCAAAAACAAAAGAGGAGGGCTTTTAAAAAAGACGACCAATGGGGAAGCTTCATTGCAATTCTTCTTTCTTTTCTTTCAAAAAGGCAAACCACTCTTCAAGGACATTCAAGAAAATCTTAAACGGAGTTTCAATAATAAAATCAAAGAAAAACACAAACACATTCAAACGAGAAATAGACTGAGACAGCCATTGTCCTGCGCGTAGAATAGGGAGGGAAAAGAAGTCTAAGACAACCGCACGAAATTGATCTTTTCGATCTGCGATAACATATTCGCGAGCTGAGTTGCGCAAACGGAAAGCAAAAAAGCTAACAATACAAAGGAAAAAGACAAAAATCGTTGAACTGACCCACGTGAAATTCAAAAGATACAGGCCGAAAAAGACAAGACCAAACGTCACAAGAAATGTGATGCTATACGCCAAACGAAACAAAAACTTTCTAATCCCTCCCCGTTCCGGAGAAATGCGGATCTCTTTGCCCTTTGGGCCTTCAATAGAGAGAAGCTCGTCCACACTCTTCTGAATGCGCGTAATATTTTCTTTGCTAGGAACCCGAATCAAATTTCCAACGAGAAACATCAAAACAGGTGGGAAAAGAACGTTGATCAAAAGAGTGATCCGATTAAAGCTGCCATACCAAACCGATTCAAGAGGAACTTCCAAGGCTAAAGCAATAAGAATCTTGGTAATAAACAAATAAATCATGGCGCGTACGGTTCCACGACGCAACTTAATTTTAGACTCTCGATAGCGTCGCTCCGCAATACGACCAATAACTGCATGAAGCTCTTCTGGTTTTTCTAAAAGATGGTCTGCGTGCTCCGGACGCTCCAAAAGCGCATCCCGAAGCATATTAAGCGGAATCGCCCACATCTTCACCGCATTTAAAAACTTTTGTGCAAGCGGGGAACGCAACTGCGCGCGCACCTTTAATTCCACCCCAATCATCTGCAGTGCCATGTCTTGTGGATGATCAATCCACTCCTCTGTTCGCATCCAGGTTGGATGATAAGCACGCACGAGCTTATACCCCATCATTTCATCATCGGCCTTCAAAATCGTGCGGTGACAAGCAATATAAACCTGCAATCGACGTTCCGTCTCCTCCAAAGCAACTCCTTGAACCGTAATACGCTCGCCTAATTGCTCAAAAAGAAAATTAATGAGCGCTTTTTCACGACGCGGCTCATTCACAAGCTCCTCTAACTCAGCTGCGATAATCCCAAGAACCCACTCATCATGCCGGATAAAACCAGGCTGCGCTTGTTTCACCGCCTGATACTTCCGCACAACCTGCGCCACTTCTGCAATCAAAGATTCGGGCAAAGAACTATTAGGCAAATAACGAGCCGCAATCAATTCGCGAATCAAATGCATGGCCACAAGCGCCGGATCATCTTCCAAAACCAACTGACGCTTCAAGATGCGCAAAATCGCCGCTTTGCGAAGCAGATGTTCATCTTTATAATCCACGGCATTACGAATTTTTTCGTACAAAACCGCAAAACGACTAACTGCCGCATGTACCGTAATACGAGAAGCTTCTGGGACATCAACAGGCAAGGTTGGTCGAAGAGCAGCGAGGATTTCAGACACTTTTCCCCTTGAAAATGGGGTCATAAGACAAAATAAATCGTACCGTAAAAACGGGCTTTTGTCGACGACAGCCTCTCTTTACGTAGATTAAAGCTTTTTAGACTCGCAAATGTGCTTAAAATCGCAAAACGCGCACACGTGCGAATCCGGAGCTGGTGCGTAATCTGAACCTAAAATAGCCGTCATACGTTCTTCCAGCTTTTGCAAAAACGCCTCGCGCTCATCCCCTGTCAAAGGCTCCACATCTTTCACCACCCAATCCAAGACATAAATATAGGCAAGACGCCCCACGTGCACACCTTTTTCTTCCAACGCAATTTGATACAAATGCAATTGTTCTTTTTCTTCTGCTTCCAACTTTTCTCTCGGCTGTCCAGTTTTATAATCAAAAACCGCGACCGTCCCATCCGGCAACTGATCCACACGATCGATCTTTCCTTTTAACGAATGCTGCCCCAAAAGCAAAAGGAATGGTTTTTCCACTTCCAAGACTTGCGGAGGCGCTTCTGTGCAATGCGACCAAAAATTTCGCACCGCCTTTTTCCCGCGTCCAAAATAATCATCATGTTGAGCGCGTGTGTCATACCACTGATCAATCCACGCATCTTCATAAATCTGCATCGCCTCTTCTTCTGTCACGCGAAATCCTGAAGTAGGACCTTGCGGAGTAGGCTCGCCAAACAAACTCGCTTGCTGTGCGCGAGAACGCAAAAGATGCAATTCCAGCATGCGTTCAAATGCCAAATGCACAGACTGACCAAAACTTTTTTGATACGCACCCAAAATCGGAATGCGATACACGTGCGCAAATTTATATTGCAATGGACACTTGCGAAATGCCGCGAGTTGCGTAAAACTGAAACGTTTTTTCAGAGGATACAACGATTGAATCTGCTGGCGTTCAAATAGCACTTCTTCTGGAGGCGCTAAACGCTTTGCCGTATCAGAAAGATTTTGAATAGCTTGTGGAATCGCCATCTCCGCTTCCACAAGAAACGCGGAGGGTTTTTTCGCGCGCGTTCCGCCATATTGTTCTGCACCCGTAAAAATGAGTGTCTCCTTGGCACGCGTCATAGCCACATAAAACAACCGTCGTTCTTCTTCCAAATGCACATCCCCTTCTGGCAAACGCTCTTGCACCAATCCATCTGGCAATGGAATCGCCTCGCCCCGCGCACGCGTCGGAAAACGCGCATCCACAAGCGACACCACAAACACATGCTTAAA
>CAYUCD010000059.1:0-4836 GCA_964443265.1 uncultured Gammaproteobacteria bacterium
TTCTGGTCTTGCGCTTGGCATTGATGGCGAAGTACATCGACAAACCTTGCGCGCCAAAGGACGCACGATCGCGGTTTTAGGAACGGGCGTGGATGATGCGAGTATTTATCCGCGCGAACACGCAGGGCTTGCAAAAGATATTATGGAACAAGGCGGTGCGGTTGTGAGCGAATTCCCTCCTGGCACAGAAGGACGCAAAGAACATTTCCCCATGCGCAATCGCTTACTCGCTGCGCTTGGAGCTGCCACGGTTGTGATTGAAGCAGCGCCAGAAAGCGGATCATTGATCACAGCAAAGATTGCGCTGGAAGAGAATCGCGAGGTGCTGGCTGTGCCAGGTCCTATTTGGAGCGAACAATCGACTGGGACGAATGCGCTTTTGAAATCTGGCGCAAAACCCTGCACCTGCGTGCAAGACATATTAGATTCTTTGATGATTGATCGGCCTGCGGCGATTGCCGAAGCGCGCGCTTCTTTGCCGCTTGATCCCATGGAACAAACGATTTTGGAACTCTTGCAGGAACCGTTTCACGTGGATCAGATTAGCGCGCAATTATCTTTGGATGCAGGCACAACGTCGGCAAAAATCGCGCTCTTAGAATTGAAAGGATTGATCATCGCCATGGGAGGAAATACGTGGATGCGACGGCGCGGTGCGTGAGGGACAGATTTGCCAGAGCGCAAAAGACCGTGTTATATAAAGAGCGTTTCGCAAGGGTCCCTCCATGATCCTTGCAACAAAATAAAAAAATATTATGCATCTCGTGATCGTTGAGTCCCCTACCAAAGCGAAAACCATTCGTAAGTTTTTAGGCCCTGCCTACACCGTGCTTGCCTCTATGGGGCATGTGCGTGATTTGCCTGCGTCTGCGGCGGATGTGCCAGAAAAATATCGCAAGACAAAACTCGGACAACTGGGCGTGGACGTGGAGCATGACTTTGCTCCGCTCTATGTGGTTCCAGAGGGAAAGACCAAGACCATCACGGAATTAAAAAAGGCCATGAAAGATGCGGAAGATCTGTATCTGGCGACTGACGAAGACCGAGAAGGAGAAAGCATCTCCTGGCATTTGCTGGATATTTTGAAACCAAAGGTTCCAGTGCATCGCATGGTGTTTCATGAAATTACGAAAGACGCGATTGAAAGCGCGCTTGCTCATCCACGCCAAATTGATGAGAACTTGGTGCATGCGCAAGAAACGCGCCGCATTTTGGATCGCTTGGTGGGTTATGGTATTTCTCCGGTGCTTTGGAAGAAAATCACGTACGGACTTTCTGCTGGACGTGTGCAGAGCGCGGCATTGAAAGCGATCATTGATCGTGAACGTAGCCGCATGGCGTTTCAAAAGGGTGCGTTTTGGGATGTGGTTGCGACATTGAATAAGGATACGGAGTTTGAAGCAAAGCTGACGCAGACGCAGGGCAAACGCCTGGCTATTGGAAAAGATTTTGATGAACAAACCGGTACGATCAAAACAGATGCGAAAGAACTTATCCTTTTAGATGAGGTCAAAGCAAAAGCCATTGCAGAAGAAGTAAAAGGCTTGGCGTGGAAAATTGCGGACGTACAAGAAAAATCCGTGGTGCGAAAACCACCGCCTCCATTTACAACCTCAACCCTTCAACAAGAAGCGAACCGCAAGATTGGACTCTCTTCCAAAGAGGCCATGAAGATTGCGCAGGGTTTGTACGAAAAAGGTCATATCACCTACATGCGTACAGATTCGGTTGCTTTGTCTGAAGCGGCGATCAAAGGTATTCGTTCGGGCGTGGAAAAACGCTTTGGCAAAGAATATGTGTTGCCAGAACCGCGTCACTTTTCGACAACATCTAAAGGCGCACAAGAAGCGCATGAAGCTATTCGTCCGAGTTTGACGTTCTCTGCGCCAGATGAAATTGGATTGACGGGAGCAGAACGCGATTTGTATGAGTTGATTTGGATGCGTACGCTCGCTTCGCAAATGCCTGACAGCAAACAATTGCAGCTGACTGCCACATCGAATGTTGGCAATCATGTATTCACTTCGACGGGCATGCGGATTTTGTTTCCAGGTTTTTTACGCGCCTATGTGGAAGGCGCAGATGATGTGGAGCAGGCGTTGGAAGATAAGGAGCGCGCATTGCCAGAATTAAAAGTTGGCGATGTACCAGCGTGTAAAGAGACAAAAGCGGCAGCACATGAAACAAAACCACCTTCTCGATTTACAGAAGCTGCGCTCATTCAATTCATGGAAAAAGAAGGGATTGGCCGTCCGAGTACGTACTCTTCGATTATCAGCACGCTTTTAGATCGCGGATATGTGCAGAAGATCAACAATGCGCTTGTTCCTTCGTTCACAGGCTTTGCGGTCACACAATTTATGGAAAAGTATTTTCCTGATTTGGTGAATACGCAGTTCACGTCCACCATGGAACACTCGTTGGATAAAATTGCGGAAGGCGAAGAAGAATGGCTCCCTTATTTGAAAACATTTTATTTTGGAGACAAGGGACTTGATACGCGCATTCAAGAAGAATTAAAACGGACGGATGGAGAAGATACGCGACGTATTCTTTTGCCTGGATTTTCTGACGTGGGGATTCATATCGGACGCTTTGGACCCTATTTTGAAATGAAGCATCCGCACACAGGCGCACCGATCAAAGGATCTTTGCCTGCGGAGCTCATGCCTGCAGATTTTACACAGGCCGTGTTAGAGGAGCTGATCAAGAAATCACAGACTGGACCAACCACGCTTGGCGTTGATCCTGCGTCTGGAAAAAACATCTATTTGAAGAATGGAAGCTATGGTCCGTATTTGGAACTTGGCGAAGTCGAAGAAGGAAGCAAAGAAAAAGCCAAACGCGCGAGCATTCCAAAAACCATTCCGATTGAAACCCTGGATCATGACAAGGCTGTGGCGCTTATCTCACTTCCTCGTCTCCTTGGTATGCATCCAACATCTGGCAAAGAAGTGCGCGCTGGACAAGGACGCTTTGGACCATACGTGGTGTGCGATGGCGATTATCGATCAATTAAAGGCGAAGATGATGTGCTGACCATTACGCTTGAACGCGCGCTTGAGCTTTTGAAAGAGCCAAAATTGACGCGCGGAGGACGTGCGACTGCGGCGCTGCGAAGCCTTGGCAAACATCCGGGCGATCAACAAGAAGTTTCTGTGCATAGCGGAAAGTACGGACCGTATGTGAAACACGGCAAAGTGAATGCCACGATTCCTAAGGGAGATAGTCCTGAAACGATCACACTTGAACGTGCAGTGGAACTTTTAGCCGCACGAAAAACAAAGAAAGTCAAGTCTTAACCGGTTGTCTTTTGGCCCTGGATTGTGATACACCTGAAGAGGTATGCAGGGACCTAAAACCAACATTCCTCAAACCATTGATACGCTGTGTGCGCAGGTTTTATCGTACGATAAGAGCGCGGATACAGACTTGATTCGCAAGGCGTTTGCGTTTGCAGATGAGGCTCATCGCGGGCAAAAGCGCGCAAGCGGGATTCCCTATATTGTTCATCCTCTGGCCACGGCTCATACCCTGGCTGAAATGCGTTTGCCGACCGCAATTATCGTGGCAGGGCTTTTGCATGATGTTCCAGAAGACACAGAGCGAACGCTCGAGGATGTGCGCAAAGAATTTGGCGATGATGTGGCATCCATGGTGGATGGAATCAGTAAACTTGGAAAAATCAAATATCGCGGAATGGAGCGCTACATCGAGAATCTGCGCAAAATGTTTTTGGCCATGGCAGCAGATGTGCGCGTGGTTTTTATTAAATTCGCGGATCGTTTGCACAACCTTCAGACGCTGGATGCGATTCCTCCAAAAAAACAATATCGTATTGCGTTGGAGTCGCTTGAGATTTACGCGCCCATTGCAAATCGTTTGGGTATGGGCGAAATGAAGGGACGCCTGGAAGACGCGGCGTTTAAATATATTTATCCGAAAGAATCTCAGTGGGTCACAGATCTTGCCAAGAGCACACGCGAAGGCAAACAAGAATATTTGGAACGCGTGATGCGCCTTGCCGTGCAGACCCTTCAAGAAAATGGATTGAAAAATGCGCGCATTCACGGTCGTGCTAAGCATTTGTTTTCGCTCTATCGCAAACTTCTGAAGAACGAACGCAATATCGCCCGCATCTACGATATTATTGCGGTGCGTATTTTGGTCGACTCGATCGCGGATTGTTATGCCGCGCTCGGCATTATCCATAGCAAATGGACGCCGGTGAAGGGCCGTATCAAAGATTATATTGCTCAGCCAAAACCAAACGGCTATCGCTCATTGCACACCACGGTGTTTTGCGAAGATGGCGAAATCGTGGAGTTTCAGATTCGTACACCAGAAATGCATCAAGAAGATGAGTTCGGTATTGCGGCACATTGGTCGTATGATGAGTTTGGCAAGAAACGCAGTAATAAAAGTTTACAAGCTACGCCACAATGGGTGTATGAGCTCGCGGATATTCAGCAGGAACTGGCAGATAAAAAGACGTTTGTGCAATCTCTGGAAGATTTGAAGATTGATATTTTTCATGATCGCATCTTCGTGTTTACGCCAAAGGGCGATGTGATTGATCTGCCAGAAGACAGCACGTGTGTGGATTTTGCGTACATGATTCACACGGATATTGGCAACAAGTGCATGGGCGCAAAAGTAAATGAATCTGTGGCTCCGCTTGAAACCGTGTTGAAGAATGGCGACATGGTGGAGATTATGATTGATAAAGCGCGCAAAGGACCAAACCCTGCGTGGATTAAATTTGTGAAAACGCATCACGCGCGCCAAAAGATTCGGCAATACGGCAGGTCAAAGATTGGTTCGTTGATAAAAGGG
>CAYUCD010000060.1:0-4766 GCA_964443265.1 uncultured Gammaproteobacteria bacterium
CCTAGTATGGAACGGCTGAGTGCGTGACTCTTATCCTTCAAGTTTTATCGACTATTGAAATTTGTATTTCAGGTTTTATAGTTTTTTCTTTAATTGAGAGAATAAGTGGTTCTCCTCGAACGGGGATTGCGGTACGTATAGATCGGTATAATCTCAATTTGCCAAAGCAGTCTTTAGCGGACCATATTAAAATGCTCTCCGTTCTCGCCGACGCATTTAAGTTGGCTCTGAGCGCAAAAGTTGATAGCGAGCCCCTTGCAAAAATGGTGGCATTTCATGATTTGTCTGAGGCTATTATTGGTGATGTTCCTGATTTTACAGATAAGGATTTAGCCACAACTCATCACAAAACGCCAGAAGAAAAGAACGTGCAAGAAAAGGCAGCGAATGATCTCATTGCGGATCGCCTAACGGGATCATTGAGAACTGCGTTTGTGAATACGATAAAACTTCTAGAAGATGAGGAGCTTTTTGAGACAAAATTTTTTACCATGTTGGATAAAAGCGAGCCCATTATTTCGATTTGGCGTTATATTCATCTTTTTCACAACAATATAGACATTGAACAATTTTTGGATGCCATGACGGATTTTTTTACGAATCCCACGGTGGCACGGGTCGGGATAGCGGAAGATGCTGTTAAGTTAACGAATTTTCTTCAGAATAAAGAACTGGCGAGAAGGTATTATCATGAAGGGCCTGCCATGTTGGCAGATCTTCAGCCGAATGTTTTTGTCCCAGATGTTTTGCAGAAGTTGTTTAGTATTAAGCTGGAATGCGTTTAATACGCAGACAGAGACGCTAGGATCTAATAATGATAAGCCTGTTTTGTTGACCGCCATCCTAATTCTCTCGTAGCCACTTTCGGAAACACGCACAGCTCCCGATGGATGGCTGGCCAGTCCAAAGTTCCGAACACGGCAACCAACACGCCCTCCATATATCACAAAACTCCACGGTGTGTGGAGTTTTCGCGATGGTGCGCCCTGAGGGAGGTCTCACTGCTCGTCCGACTTCGTCGTTCTGCGCCTGGGACAAACCTTCCGGTTTTTCCCAACGATTTCCCTCCGCAACAGATAGGGAAACATGCTGGGCTTGTTTCCCTATGACCCTTCAAGTTCGATTCCCTCACGGCGCCCATATATCACAAAACTCCACGATGTGTGGAGTTTTTGCGATGGTGCGCCCTGAGGGAATCGAACCCCCATCAACAGCTTCGAAGGCTGCAGTTTTATCCGTTAAACTAAGGGCGCATGTTCATTGGTGGACAATATGTCACGCAATTGTTGTTTTAGCAACCTCTTTCCTTCGGTTGTTTTTAAGAAGCGTTCTCTTCTCGTTGCATCGGATTTTAATTTGTAACATTCATAGTGAATTAATTCCGGATTTTTGTTTCTGGTCGAGGCCGTCGTCCCGCTTTTATGTTCCCTGATTCTTTTTAATAGATTACCAGTGGAACCTTTGTAAAGATCGCCGTTGATTAAGCGCAGAATGTATACGTAATACATGAAAGTTTATCCGCCACGTCATACGACGTGGCGCCCTGTCGAATGGCAGGGCGTTAAACTAAGGGCGCATGATTCACGGCTGATAATATGTCATGAATTGAGTATCCAAGCAACCCATCGACGCGGTGCACCCCCATGTTGAGTAGCGCAGGACAACGGGCGAAGATGGAGCGATCCTATGGACGCGAGGCAGTGTTTGAGTGAAGCGATGCGAAGCAGAGCAAGCGAGTTTGCCTCGCGAGCTCCATCGAAGCCAGAGTTGTCCGAGCAACGGAGACGAGGGGGCGCTTTTTAGTCCAGATATTTTGTGCGCACAAAATATCTGGCCGGGTGCAGGGGCGGAGCTCCTGCATCGCCTCGCATTGGTTGACATTCCTCATATTTTAAGGTTAGTCTTGTTCCGTACATTCTACACAACCCGGAGGTCTGCCATGCAGTTGCCACCATTCAAGCCAGGGTACGAGCCACGGTTCCAACCCGGGCAAGTCGTCTGGCTGTCCGGAGGACGCAAGAATTCGAAGCCGTTCCGGGAAACCATCCATTCCGTTCAGTTTGAGCTCGTGCCCGACGAGAAAGGTGGAGCCTTTTTGGCCACCACCGGATACCGGCTTGGCACATTCAATCCGCACCGCCGTGACTACTACTACTCAGATTCCGATCTCTATGCAACGGAGGGGGAGGCTGCGATCGCCGGGGGCTGGCACGCGGTCAAGAACGCCTCTTTAGAGGATTGGGAAAAAGCCCTGAGTGACCTTGCGGACGAGGGTCTAGGTGTAGGGATTAAGGCGCTTATGCACCACACAGGTCTCACGACCGTGGACAAGGCTCTGGACCTCCTCTTTCAGTGCCAGAAGCACGGAGGGCTCATCCAGCACGATCGAGAGGTGCTCAAGGAACTCTTGTCCGAGCACGCTGAGGGGTACGGCTACAATCCCAAGCGCCACATCATCCTCACGCAGATCCTGGCTGAGCTCGGCATCACGATCGACGAGCGTCCCGCGCCAAGCAGGTAGCTTGTTCTTCACTTCTTCAACAAAAAAGCCTCGTCTAACTGGATGAGGCTTTTCTATTTTTATGAAATTTTATTCCTCTTTGATCAACGCCTTTGTCTTCCACCCCTTGGCTTCTAATCCCGCCTCCGCTGCTGCAACCTGTGCTTCTTGTTTTGAGGTTCCTTGTCCAACAGCCACCAAATCTTTCTCCAAGAAAATACCAACCGTAAATTCTTTTTGATGATCCGGGCCTTTTTCTTCCAAGACTTTATAGGTTGGCGTCACCCCGAGCACCTCTTGAGCCGTCTCTTGGAACTTACTCTTCGCATCCACGTACAATTCTTGTTCCAAAATAGCTTTTAAGTGCGAGAGAATGTGATGATTGATGAATTTTTCCGCAGCTTCCGCACCACCATCTAAATAGACCGAGCCAATAATTGCTTCAATCGCATTGGCCAAGATATACATGCGAGCTTTGCTGTCTTTGTCCTTGGATTCTCCCTTGGAAAGCAAAAGATATTCCTCAAACTTCAAGTCCCCAGCAATACCAGCCAATGTTTTCGCATTCACGAGCGCTGCGCGCCAGTTTGTGAGATCTCCTTCTGGATTGGCGTAATTCTTATACAAATGCTCGGTCACGATCAATTCAAGCACCGCATCGCCCAAAAATTCCAATCGTTCGTTATGCGCGAGAGGAAAGTCCGTATGTTCGTTCAAGTACGAACGGTGTGTAAGCGCCTGCAGGAGGAGCGTCTGGTCACGGAAAGCGTGCCCCAAGCGTTCTTCCAGCGGGTGAAGGTCTGGCATGTCCACCATAGATGTTTTGAGAGATTAGGAGGCAGGAGCCTCAACTTTTTTATCTTCCGGCTTTTCTTCTTTTGGTTTATCTGACTCTTTAATCACGCCTTGGCTTAATTGATCGCGATACACCGCGCCAAGCACGCCATTCACAAACCGTCCGCTTGATTCTCCGCCAAAGGTTTTTGCAAGTTCAATGGCTTCATTGATCGCAACTTTGCTCGGAATATCAAAATTGAACTGAAGTTCGTAAATCCCAATACGCAAAACATTGCGATCCACGGTCGTGATTTTTTCTAAGGGCCAATCTGGAGCAAATTTTTCGATCGTCCCATCAATCTGCGCTTGATGCTCTGTACATCCACGTACAATCGCGAGCGCAAACTCTTTCTCATCCAACTTTGGCGCAAACTCTTCAAGATTGCGCTCCACGAGCGAAACAGCGTCTCGATCACCATGATAAAAATCCCACTCATACAGGGATTGCATGGCAATGGCACGCGCAAGATGGCGGTTGGACATAGAAAAGGGCGAAAAAAAGAGCGAGGAGCGGATTACGCCTTTTTAGGCGCTTCCGTTTTGGCGGATTTGGTTTTGGCAAGCATCTTTTGGAGCTTGCGTTCGCGGCCTTTCACGTGAATGGCAATACCGCGATATTCAACCGCGCCAGGTGCGGCTCGGTGAGGACGATGAACGGCCCCCGTAGCCTTATCAACCGCAAGGGTTGGCTTTTTTAAAGCAAAGTGAGCAGCACGTCTGTGCTTATCTGAGGAAGTTCGGCGATGGCCAGGAAGACCCATAGCAAAGTCAGTGAATGATTTACAACGGAATTCTATCAAAAATCCGCTTTTTTTGCAAGAGTTCGCTGTATTTTTGGATTTTTGGCTGATCTTGGCCGGGTTTCCTTGATAATAAGAGCAAGCGCTGGTATGCTTCTCTGGATTTTATGCAACAATCTCTTGTTTTGATTAAACCGGACGGCGTTCAGCGCGGTTTGATCGGTCAGGTCCTCGCTCGATTCGAGCGCGTGGGGTTAAAAGTCATCGCTCTCAAAATGGTGCATCCTACCCACGAAGACGTGGATAAGCACTATGCCTTAACCGAAGAGTGGATGAAAGCCGTGTATGACAAGGCAAAGACGAAATACGATGCATCAGGCACAGCGTTTCCATTCACAGACCATGTTGCGTATGGAAGTGAAATAAAACGCGGACTTGTGGATTTCTTAAAATCCGGTCCTGTGGTCGCTATGGTGTTAGAAGGGGAGGGCGCAATTCCGTTGATCCGCAAACTAGTAGGTTCAACCGAACCAGCCGATTCTCCGCCAGGAACGATTCGTGGAAATTACTCGCACGACTCCTATGCCCTTTCCAACGCGGAAAATCGTCCGTTCCGTAATATTATTCATTCAACAGGTAACGAAAAAGAAGCCAAATCATGGCGATGGCACAGCATGAGCGAAGACGAA
>CAYUCD010000061.1:0-4719 GCA_964443265.1 uncultured Gammaproteobacteria bacterium
GAAGGGCCTCTACGGATCCACCCGATGGGCGAACTCGAGCGACCGGCTGACCCGACCGCTGGTGCGCGAGGGCGGGCGGCTCGTCGAGACCGACTGGGAGACCGCCATGGGACGCATCGTGGACCGGTCGAAGTCCCTCCTCGACGCCAAGGGGCCCCTGAGCCACGGCTTCTACACCTCGGGGCAGCTGTTCCTCGAGGAGTACTACGGGCAAGGGATCAAATGGTTCCTTCTGGCCATTCCAGCAGGTCCGGTTGGATTCACCTTCAACGTGATTGAGGAAGATGTTCTGCTCACGTACCTTTCCATCATCATGCGTACGGATAACCCGCCCGAAAAAGCGGTTCTCGTATATCATGCCCCTTGTCGGCGTGTACGCGCCGAATTCAGCCCCGCTTCTCTGAGTGCAGAGATCGAACTGCTTCAGCGCAAGGCTATGGTTGTGCAAGGGATCGTCCATCGCCGTTTCCCTAACTTGAAGGTCGGTGCCGTCACCGCCTTCATGAACGAGACGGATATCGAGCGGATCGAGCCCGGCGTCCCGTCCAAGTAGAGGCTCTTTTCTCTTAGCCCCCAAAGCTTTATGCGACGGGGGCCTTTTTATTCTCAAAAGACCGCTCTATCTTGCCAAAATTCACGAAACGCGATACTCTAGGCGCGCCTCAAAAAGGCATCTATTCATCTTCGTCCGTTTCTCAAAAACCTCTTCTTCTCCTTGTCTGCCGAGCGCGGACCTAGTCGAGGCGAAACAGGGCGATTCTAAAGGAGAATTTTATGACCCAGATCCCGAATCTCGTGAAGATGCTCGAGTCAGGCGTCCATTTCGGACACCAAACATCGAAGTGGCATCCTAAGATGAAAAAGTTCATCTTCGGACAGCGCAACGGCATTCATATCATTAACCTGGAGGAAACCCAGAAAGCCATGGATGCGGCTTTGCAATTCGTCAAAAAGACGGCATTGCGAGGTGGCACCATCTTGTTTGTTGGCACAAAAAAGCAGGCCGCGACCATCACAGAGATGGCAGCCAAGTCGTGCGGAATGCCATACGTGAACAAGCGCTGGTTGGGTGGAACCCTCACGAATTTTGCGAGCATGTCTCAGTTGATCCGCAAGTACAAAGACATGAAACGCCGCCAAGAAAAAGGCGAGTACGCAAAATATACAAAGTTTGAACAATTAAAATTCGGAGAAGAGATCGTTGTGCTCGACACAAAAGTCGGAGGCATCCAAGAATTGACCCGCATCCCAGACGTGATCTTCATCATGGATGTGAAAAAGGATAAAACCGCTTTACAAGAAGCATTGAAACGCGGAATCAAAATCGTGGCCGTGTGTGATTCCAACGTGGATCCAACAGATTTGGACTATCCAATTCCAGCCAACGACGATGCCGTGAAATCTATTGAGCTCGTTGCCATGGCCGTTGCCACAGCAATCAAAGAAGGCCGTGAAGAATGGGAACGCGCCCGCGCCCGCTTGGGCGGAGCCTTGGTCTCGCCAGCATCAAAAGCAGCGAGCCACCCTTTCTTAAAAATTTAAAATAAAAAAGAGGCAATGCCTCTCATGAAAAAAGTATGATTGACGCAAAAATCGTGTACGAACTTCGCAACCGCACAGGCGCTGGCATCGTAGATTGTAAAAAAGCGCTGGAAGAAGCGGGCGGAGACATGGAAAAGGCCATTGAAGTCTTAAAGCAACGCGGGGCGATCAAAGCGGCGAAAAAGCAGGCAGAACGCCAAGCGACAGAAGGACTCATTGCCACCTACGTACATCACAATGGAAAATTAGCTGCCATGGTTGAGCTCGCGTGCGAAACGGATTTCGTGGCACGCAACGAAGAGTTCAAGGCTTTGGCCAATGATCTCGCAATGCAAGTCGCAGCCATGGATCCACAATACGTCTCTCCAGACGCGATTCCAGCAGATATGGTTGAGCAAAAGCGTCAAGAGTTTATGGCAGAGCTCGCCAATGATTCAAAGCCAGAAGAGATCAAACAAAAAATCATCGAAGGAAAAATGAACAAGTGGTACAGCGATATTTGTTTGACCAAGCAAGCGTTCCTCAAAGACGAATCAAAAACCATTGAACAAGTCTTGAATGAAATCGTGGCAAAGATCGGAGAAAAGATTTTGCCAACGCGTCTCGCAAGATTCCAAATCACCCCTGTCCAAAAGTGCGAATAAACAAAAAAGAAAACTCCTCCGACTCGTCGGAGGAGTTTTTTGATACTAGCGCTGTTCTTCGATCGCAGCCTGAATGCGCGTCAGGCTATCCGGATTGGCAAGTGTGGTTATATCTCCGAGTGATTCACGCAAAAGCAATTGGCGCAAAAGTCTGCGCATGATTTTTCCACTGCGCGTTTTAGGAAGGTCTGGTACAAAATAAATACGTTTCGGTTTTGCGACATGGCTCAAACAAGTGCCAACATGCTGGCGAAGCGTCTCTTCCAGCTTCGTCATTCCTTTTTTTGTCGCGCGTGAAACCACAAAGGCGATAATACGTTGTCCAGAAATGGGGTCTGGAAGACCGACCGCAGCCGCCTCTGAAACGGATGCGTGTGTCGTCAACGCAGATTCAATTTCTGCATTGCTCAAATTATGTCCTGAAACAATCAGCATGTCGTCTGCGCGTCCTAAGATCCAAAGGTCGCCATCTTTGTCCTGCTTACAACGATCCTGGGGAAAATAAAGACCAGGGAATGTTTGCCAGTAGGTACGAAGCGCGCGAGCTCGATCGCGCCACACGCCCTGCATAAGCGCAGGCCACGGTTCGCGAATCACAAGTGATCCAGGCTCATCTATCTTCGCGCGCCGACCATCTGCATCCACCACGTCCACGGTTAAAGAAAAAAGTGATCGAGATACGCAGCCAGGCTTTTGTTTCTTCTCAGCTTTAGGCGCGAGAATAAACATGCCCGTTTCTGTTTGCCACCAAGTATCCATAATTGCACAGCGCCCTTGGCCAACCTGTTTGTGATACCAGCGCCAAGCTTCTGGATTCAGCGGTTCGCCCACGCTTCCTAACAAACGCAACGAAGAAAGATCAGATGCTTTTGGTCCTTCTGGATCTTTTGCCATAAACGCGCGGATCGCGGTTGGAGCTGTATAAAAAATCGTGATCTTATGTTTTGCGCAAAGCTCCCACACGCGATTTGGTTTTGGCCAGTCCAGCGCACCTTCATACAAAAACACAGTCGCGCCTTCTGCGAGAGGCCCGTACACCATATACGAATGTCCTGTGATCCAGCCAATATCAGCCGTGCACCAGTAAATGTCTTTTGGCGTAGGAGAAAAGACTTCGCGAAATGTAGCAGTCACGCCCGTGAGATAACCACCTGTTGAATGCACAATACCTTTGGGCTTTCCCGTGGTACCAGAGGTATGAAGAATAAAGAGCGGAGCATCAGATTTCATGCTTGCAGGTTTTGCAATCGTTTTCGCTTTACGCATTTCAAGATGCCACCACGCATCACGTCGCGGACGAAGTGTTGTGCGAAGGCGAGCGCCCACACGACGAACCACAAGCACGCGTCGCACCGAAGGACAGTGTTTAAGCGCAAGATCCACACTCTTTTTTAATGGAATGATCTGTCCGCGACGAAACGCACCATCACAGGTAATCACGCACACGCTTTGCACATCTTGAATGCGTTCTGCGAGAGCCTGAACACCAAACCCGCCAAAGACCACATGATGAATCGCGCCAATCCTCGCACACGCAAGCATTGCCACCACCGCTTCTGGAACAAGACCCATGTACAAGGTCACACGATCACCCTTTTTTACGCCAAACGAGCGCAAAACATTCGCACAGCGATTCACGTCTTCAGAAAGTTCACGATAGGTCACGGTTCGTTCTGTTCCATCTTCCGCCTCCCAAATAAGTGCTGATGCATCTGCACGAGGCGTAGAAAGATGACGATCCAAGCAATTCACCGAAGCATTTAAAAAACCGCCTTGAAACCAGGTCGTGTCAGGAAAATGACCGGCCAGCGTTTTCTTCCAAGGTGTGATCCATTGGAGCTTTTTCGCCTGTCCCTCCCAAAACCGAAGCGTGGTTTTAGTCGGGGAAATAGGTCGAAGATGAGAGGAATCCATGAATAAAGAGAATAGAGAGAAAAGAGTAAACTGTCTAGGGAATGTACGGAAGACGGAGGGGGTGGCACAATAGAAGCTATATGAAATGGTTTTTTGCTTGTTTACTCGTCTTTTTTGGCGGTATATCTTCCGCGCACGCGGCAGATGCATCATGCGCCTTCCGCCTTTCTGCTGGTGGCGTCACGCTAGTACCAGCTAATCCCATCGTGAATCAAGGTGTAAAAGTTTATGTCACAGTCGATCACTCTTGTACCAAAGACGTAGAAGGCTCTGTTATTTTTTCTGCTGGGGACACCATGTTTTCTGCCAAGCCGTTTTCTATCCGCGCACAAAGTAAAGCAGAGGAAGTATGGGCTGCATGGACGCCGACAATCGCTGGCGATCAAATTCTAAAGGTACGCGTGATCGCAGACGGAGCGCCAAATGATCCGCCAGTGCCGCAAGATGTGCAAGTCACGGTCTTCGTAGATCAAGACACAGATGGGGATGGTATTCCAAATAAACTAGATCCAGACGATGATAATGATGGGGTGTTGGATGCGCAGGATAAATTTCCGCTCAATCCAAAAATGTCCAAAGACACGGATGCAGATGGTGTTGATGATGCCGCAGATTCAGA
>CAYUCD010000062.1:0-4667 GCA_964443265.1 uncultured Gammaproteobacteria bacterium
AGGTCGAGCGTCAAAGGCTGTTTTGCACCTGGCTGTTTTTGGGCGATTAATTGATAACTTCCGTTTTCCCAAGCGCTTACCACAGACGGTGGCAACTGGTATGTGAATGTAAGCTCTCCGGTGGCACCGGGCTCCACAGACCAGAATGCTCCAAAGAATGTTTTGCCTAAATCATTGCCCTGATCCACCTTGCCCGGGATCTTTTTCCACCCTGTTTTGCTTAAGTCGTTTAACATCGCGCCTTCGGATGAAAGCAACACACTCCCCTCTGGTACGTACACTCGCACATAATCACGGTACCGAGAATAGCGCCACGTGAATGTTTTGTTTGTATTGCGATAGCGCAACGTGACCGTGGCTGTAGGACCGCGCTTGTCCAACATGTTCACGCTGTAGAGGATTTGCTTGTCCATCACACCATCTGTTTTCAAGGCTGCGAGGTTTGCATCAACAACCCAGAGATAATCCTGCAAGGCTGTGCGCGTGCGGCCGCTCCAATTTTTTGCGTCTAAAACAGACTGGACGCCTCGATCTTTCACGTAAATCAGCACGTCTTTTTTATCTAATGCGCTCACCACAAAGTCTAAGAGCTCTCCCCATTTTGACGCAGGCTGATCCATTAAACGCCGAATCATTTCATCGCCCAGTTTTCCAACAATATCTTTGCGTTGTTCTACGGTTTTTCCTTCATTCAAAAATCCGATTTCCACGCTGTATTCCAACTGTGTGAAAAAGTTTGAGGCATTGAATTCTTTTCCCTCAATCGTAATGGGCCCGGTCATGGTTAGAAGCCCTTCAAAAAATCCTGGTTGCAATGCGATCAGACCATCGAGTGGTTTGGTTGGCTTAGCGGCCATGGCGAGTTCGCGCGTATAAAAATCCATCATGCGTTCTGCGGACTGTGGAAAATCTGGGGACCAATTACTGTCGCGAAAAAAGAGATACGGAACGCCGAGCTCACGACGCACAGGCTCTGGAGGGATCTCTTTCCACACAGCGCTTACAGGATTATCAATCGCGTACACATCTTCAAATCCAATGTGCTTGATGTCGGCTGCGTCTACTTCTGCGGTACCGACATTTCCCAAAAATCCACCGGTCGGACGCATTTCGTCTGAATTTTGGAGCACCACGAGGTAATTTTGTGCAGAAGGATAACCTGCCATGGGCAAAAAGACGTCCAACAGCGTGACAGCTTCGTCCACTTTTTTCTGCAAATCTGGCAAGGCATCCGTAAACGGCTTCATGCGATCGCGAATCGGAGAATATAAATCATCCTGAGGAATGCGATTCCAGGCTTGAAAGGCAATGTTGAATTTTTCTCGCGCAATGTGGAGCTCTGGAACGACTTGGTTGAATCGCGCGAGCACAGAACGCTTTTCGTCTGGTGACAAATCGCTAAACGAACGATTGGGAGCAATGCCTGTGCTTATGTTTGTTTTTTGCGCCAGATCCATTGCCTCTTGAATGGAAGCAACAGCGGTTACGACTTCGCGTACGCCTCCGACCGCTCCTCCGGCTGCGCTGATCGTGTCATCTAAAATTTGAAGCTGATGGCTGACAAACGGAACACTGCGCCAAAAACCCATGGCAGCTAATCCAGCTTGAATTTCTTGAAGGCCTTGTTCGGTTTGATCAACAGCGATTTGTGTTTTATCAAAATCCTTTGCCAAAAGCGATGTTTGTGCGAGATCTACGGCTGCTTTTACCTTTTTGACAGCTGTGTACGCACGAATACCTCCATACGCAAGAGGAGAGAGCGCAAGCAAAAAGCCGACTAAACAAACAAAAAAGATAACCAATCCCCAATGTCCACGCGCTTTGCGCGGAAGCAAAGGCGGCATTTTCACAGGCGGAGGCAGTCGAGGGACGCCTGGGCATGTGAGGAGATTAGGAGATTGAAAAGACATAACGCTCCGCGTTTTGTGTATTGTACCACGACGTTGCTAGATGCGGTTATTCTCCCCCGGTAACACCCCCTCTCCCCTCCCAAAACACAAAGACCCCCTTGTGTTCCCCCTTGGTAAGGGGGAAATGCTTCTCTGATTGACTTTTTAAGCAAAATAGATTATAAACATCCGTTCGTTGCACCTTCACAATTGAGGTGAAACATGAGCGAAGCGCTTGCGTTTCGAGAAAAAGCAGAGATTGAGGCAAAGATCGAAAAGATCGATGCCATCTGCGGACCTGAACAGAACAAGCTCGAGTCCTCGAGGAGGACCTATTGTTCTTGCTCCTCCATCTTCGTTCTTGTCGGTCTCGTAGGTGCGGTCCTTGGTCTCTGTACCTCGTCCGCGCTCTTCTTCGTTTTTGGCTTGTTTCTTTTTCTTCTCAGTCTATTCCCCTTGATAATTCTCAGTGTTGCAATCTCTCGCTTTCGGGCTCGAATGGCACCGCTCGAGGGAGAAAAAGCAGTTCTCCTTCAAAGCCTGGAGGAGTTGAGAACGCCCGAGGTATTGCAACAGAGGCTTCTGGAAATTGCTTCAGCGAAAGAAACCTTGGCACAAGAACGCGCCAAGATTCTCAAAGAACTTGAGGAACGGCGCGGAACGCCATACGGGAGGGAACCATGAGCGAAGCGCTTGCGTTTCGAGAAAAAGCAGAGATTGAAGCAAAGATCCAAAAGATCGATGCCATCTGCGGACCAGGACAAAGGAAAGTCGATGACTGGAAGGATACGGGTTTTGGTTGCTGCCTTACCTTTTCTATCTTCGGCAGCTTCATCACTCTCGTAGGCCTTCTTGGTCCTTCTTGGTTGTTCTCTGGCTTTGGTTGCCTCCTTCTTCTTGCTGGTGCGATTGCCTGGAAGATTCCCCGCATCATGGCCTCTCGCTTTCGGGCTCGGATGGCAACGTTCACGGAAGAAAAGGTGGCCCTCCTTCAAACTCTGGAGGAGCTGAGGACGCCCGAGCGGTTGCAACAGCGCCTTCTGGAAATTGCTTCGGCAAAAGAAACCCTGGAACAAGAACATGCGCAGATTCTCAAAGAACTTGAGGAACGGCGCGGAACGCCGTATGGGAGGGAACCATGGGTGAAGCGATAGCGCTGACAAAAAAGCAGGAGCTGGAGGACGAGATCGCCGAGATCACGACCGCGGAACGCGCCCTGTCTCGAAAGCGCTTGCGCGTGGTCCTTTTTGCGGGTCTCGGCTTCCTGGGCCTTGTGCTGTTTTCCTGTTTGAACCTGCTCGTACTGCTCGGGCTCGAGATTTACGGAGGACTTCTCATGAAAGTCCTCGCTGTCTACCCGATGTTTCTCGCCACTCCGCTCTTCATTATGCGCCCTCGCTGTTGGAAAAATCTCGTTGATTCGACCGACGCGACGCTTGCGCGCGCGGACGGAGCAACGGTTGGAGGCAGAGAAACTTCTTGAGATAATGAACGAACAGGAACGTCTTCTGGCGGAAATCGCGCAATGCGAATCAGCCAAGGAAACAGCAAGCACGCGCCGCGCCGAACTTCTTGCAAGACTGGCAGAGCTTCAAGGAAACCCGTATCGGGGAACGTGAGGAGATACCGATGGAAGAGATAACAGCCCTTGTTCTCCGAAGAAAAGCTGTTGATCAAGAACTCACGGTCACGCGAAAGCAGCTTTCGCGGCTAAGGAAACGGGAGCGACGAATGGAGCGCCTCTTTCTTGTTCCGGACTATGTCTTCTGTCCTTACAAGTTCCTAGGCCCCGGTCTTTTTTCCTCCATTCTTCCCGTTCTTCTTATCGCCATTCACTTCTGCCTTCTGTTCGGCATCCCCATCTTCCTGGGAATATGCTTGGATCAGCTTTCGTCTTGGTTCGACAAAAGGCTTGTCCTTGAGCGCCACCTGCTCTATTCAAGAATCGAACACCTTGAAGGAGACGCTCAAGACCTTGAGCGTCATGTCCTCTTCGCCTCACGAACCTGCCCTTACCGCTAACCTCCCCGCCTCCATCTGGATGCGGGGATTTTTTTATTTTATTCTCCCCCCCCTCAGCCCACCTCACCCCAGCCCTCTCCTTGGTAAGGAGAGGGAGCATACCTCCGAGAGGAGGGGTTTAGGCTCGCGGATGTTTTTGTTTCCGGTACTTCCAAAAATATTTCACCGCGCTTTTGATATGAATGCGCGTAATTTTGTTGGTAAAACCCTCGAAGGAAAACCGTGTTCGGCTTTCGCGTTGATGATAATGCAAAATACGAGAAACTGGCGTGTAGGTTACGCGCTTTCCAGCCGTCCACACACGACGACAAAGATCTGTGTCTTCAAAATATAAAAAGAAACGTTCATCAAAACGGCCGATTTGATCGAGCAATTCACGACGGATGAGCATAGCGGCACCGAGCACCCAATCCACATCTTGTTCTTGGGTTCGATCCATATCTTTCATGAGATAGTGATGGATCGCGCGCTTGCCCCACGGTGTTTTTCCTAAAAATGTTCGGCGATAGGCCGGGATCAGCATGTGCGGAAACCGATAGCATGAATCTTGATCAGATTGATCAGGATTCATAAGACGCGGACCAGAAATGCCGACATCTGGATGCGCTTTCATCCAATCCACCCACTTTTCCAATTCTCCGGGCAAGACCGTGAGGTCTGGATTTAAATGCATGATGTACTCCCCTTTTGCCTGTTGAATCGCGAGGTTATTTGCGGCGCTCAAACCCACGTTGGTTGGTGATGCAATGAGCTTGA
>CAYUCD010000063.1:0-4660 GCA_964443265.1 uncultured Gammaproteobacteria bacterium
GTGGAACCCATGTGCAGGGTTTTCGCGCGGCATTAACGCGTGTGTTAAATACCTATGCGCGCAACAAAGGCTATATCAAAGAAAAGGATGATAATTTAAGCGGTGAAGATATTCGCGAAGGGTTAACCGCAGTCATTTCCATTCGCTATCCAGAACCACAATTCGAAGGACAAACCAAAGCCAAGCTCGGAACCGCAGAAGTGCGTGGGGCCGTCGAATCTGTGATGGGGGATGCGTTTGCCACGTTTTTAGAAGAGCATCCAAAAGACGCAGAAGCGATTGTTGGAAAATGCGTTTTGGCGCAACGCGCGCGTGCTGCCGCTCGTGCGGCTCGTGATACGGTTTTGCGCAAAGGCGCGCTCGAAGGCATGACCTTGCCAGGCAAGCTCGCGGATTGTTCCAGCAAAGATCCGGATGAATGCGAACTCTATATTGTGGAGGGAGACTCTGCCGGAGGCTCTGCCAAACAAGGCCGTGATCGTGAAACGCAGGCGATCTTGCCGTTGCGTGGAAAAATCTTGAATGTGGAACGCGCGCGCTTGGATAAGATGCTCGCAAATAACGAAATCAAAAATCTCGTGATCGCGTTCGGCACCAACATTGGCGAAATGTTCGACATCACAAAGCTGCGTTACAACCGCATTGTCATCATGACTGATGCTGATGTGGACGGCGCACATATCCGCACCTTGTTGCTCACCTTGTTCTATCGCTATTTCCCAGACCTCATCACCAAAGGTCATATCTACATTGCTCAGCCTCCGTTGTTCCGCGTGGCAAAAGGCAAAGATATTTCCTATGCGTTTAGCGAAGAAGAGCGCGATGTGTTGGTGGATCGTTTAAAGAAAATCAAAGAAGACAAAGCCATTGCTGCCAAAGGCAAAAAAGGGAAAGTAGAAGAAGAGGAGCCGATTGGCGCCGAAGAAGAGGCAGAAGAGTCTCCAGATGGCGTTGTGAAAGTCGCAGGTATTTCTATCCAGCGCTACAAAGGTTTGGGTGAAATGAATCCAGATCAGCTTTGGGACACGACCATGAATCCGCAAACGCGTGTCATGAAAGTTGTCACGGTTGATGATGCGGCAAAAGCAAACGAAGTATTTGAAGTGTTAATGGGAGCAGATGTGGCACCAAGAAAAAAGTTTATCCAGACCAATGCCAAGCACGTAAAAAATCTGGATATCTAACCCCACGCATGAAGTTGCACCCCTCGCAGATCTTGGCGCAGTGTCCATTGTGCCAAGCGACTTACCAAACCAATGAGGTGCGGTTGATTGGCGAACACGGCCCCACAAAGCTCTTTCATTGTTCCTGTCTGCAATGTGGTCATGCGGTTTTGGCCGTGGTCTTAGAGCAGGCCGGCTGGGTGAGCTCCGTGGGCATGGTAACGGATTTAGAAGCGCAAGACGCCATGAATTTTCAGGATGTCGCGCCTATCTCTTCTGACGAGTGCATTGCGTTTCACCGAGCATTACAAGGCCAAAGTAAGGCATTTTGCGATCGTTTAAGCCTAAAAAAGACCGGGTAAGCCAAAAAGCGCCGTCTCCCTTGACGAATCCGCCATTTTTCCGTATTCTAAGCTCACTTTTTGAAATGTATGACCTACCAAATGCAAGCTGTCCGTCGAACCGGACCACGTGCCAAAGATGAACGAGAAGCGAACCGAATTCCAGGCATTGTCTATGGCCATGGATCAGAAGCGCAATCCATCGCTGTCCCACGCTCTGAATTTTTAAAGTTAGCCAAAGCTGCTGGTTTTTCTAGCTTGGTTGATTTAACGATTGATGGAGTGGATGCAGGAAAAGTGTTGATCAAAGAAATCCAGATGGATCCGATTCTCACAGAACCAATCCACGTAGATTTTTATAAAGTGCGCATGGATGAAAAATTGACCGCCAAAGTCCCATTGAAATTTGTGGGAGAATCCGGTGCTGTCAAAAACTCTGGAGGCACGCTCGTCAAATCCATGGACGAAGTGGAAGTGGAATGTTTGCCAGCCGACTTGCCACACGAAATCGAAATCAACTTGTCTGTCTTGAATACGTTTGAAGATTCGATCACGGTTGGAACCATCACATTGCCAAAAGGCGTGATCGTGAAAGATGATGTGTTGCAGACCATCGCAACCGTTGCGCGTCCATTAACAGAAGACGAATTGAAGAAGATGGAAGAAGGTGCGCCAGCCGATCTCTCAGCGATCAAGACAGAAGGCGAAGAAAAGAAAGCCGAAGAAGAAGCCAAAAAAGCAGAAGAAGCGGCTCTCGAAGAGAAAAAGAAATAACCATGTCGTGGAAAAAGTATTTGCCGACATCCAAACGGTCCCGATGGCTTCTTGCTGCCGGGGCTCTTTTGGTTTTGTCCGTCGTCTTACTTGTGGTGGCGATCTCCGGATTATTGCGACGTCACGGCCCTGTTGTTGTATCACCTGATCAAGCGTCTTCGACCGTAAAACTCGTGGCACGTCGCTTGGATGGCGTCTTTGTGCCAGAAGGAGAAGCGGACAAGGCGCCGATTGCGATCATGGTCGAAAATCACACAGCCGCACGTCCATTGTCCGGCATATCCAAAGCAAGCGTGGTGATTGAAGCACCAGTGGAAGGTGGTATCACGCGTTTTCTCTGTTTATTTGATGCCACAACCACGGTCGCAGAAGTCGGACCTGTGCGCAGTGCGCGTCCGTACTATGTGGATTGGGCGCGTTCTTGGAACGCGAGTTATTTCCACGTAGGCGGATCTCCAGAGGCGCTCGATAAAATTCGCGCACTAGGAGCATCCTTTAATAACGTGGACGAAATGGGAAGCGATAAGTTTTTCTGGCGCTCAGAAGATCGTTACGCTCCGCATAACACGTACACAAAACAAGAATTGACGTTGGAGGCTATCACAGCGCGTGGATTTGAAAATCAAAAAACGCCGATTGCGTGGCATTTTCAAGATGTAGTCACAACAACGCAGCGCGGTTCTGTGCTTACGATTCGTATTCCATTTGGCGGTTCCTATAATGTAACGTGGAAATACGACAAAGAAACAAATACGTACCAGCGTTACCAAACAACTCAAGCTCAATTTGATAAAGACGGCACACCTGTACAGGCAGAAAATATTATTGTGATAAAAACAGATGGCCAGGTTCTAGATAACGTTGGGCGTTTACGCGTGCGCACAACCGGAAGCGGAGATGCTTTTGCCTATCGCGATGGAAATAAATATCCGCTCGTGTGGCGTCGCAGTGCCGGAGAAGTTATCAAATTTGAAAATGTGGATGGCGCAGAATATCTCTTGAACCGCGGGCGTACGTGGATCGAGGTGACCACAGACGATCGCATCTTTGCTGGGTTAGACGCCACAAAATAAGAAAGAATTGACGAAAGAGCGCGCGCACGGTTCCCTGTGAGCGCGTTCTTTTGTTTCCGCGAGGAGGAGGACTCATGAATGAGCTCGTCGTGATTGTTGCTGGGGAGTCAGAAGGCACAGCCCACTTTGCAAGAAGAAGTAAGAAGCGTCCCAATCAGGGTCTCGAATTCGAGTTTGCAAAGCGTAACTCTGCGCAGTGGCGTCTGTCTGATCTTGGGATCGAACAAGCCAGGACTGCGGGAGTCTGGATCAGGTCCGCGTTCCATGATCGGATCTGCGCCACGGTTGTCGTAACCGAAGAAGTTTCGGTTCGAGAGACCGCGCTCCTGGTCGACATTCCGGAAGCGAGCTATCTGACTCTGAGCGAGCTTCGAACGCGAGATTGGGGTGTCTTGCAGGATCGGAGCGAAGATGAACGCCGTGCGTACATCCGAGCTGCTTCTGCTCGTCGAGTCCCGAATGGATTCTACGTCCGTCCGGACAAGGGTGGGGAGTCCATGGCAGACATGTGTCAGCGCGTGTCTATCGCGTTGATGCGCATGGAGTCGCTCCACGCGCGCCGCAATGTGATCGTTTGCGGGGTCAAGGCTACGTGGGCACTGCGTGTGCTCTTGGAGGGCTTGTCCTCGTACGACTACGCAGCTCAGCGTGAGAGTCCCGCTCCAGAAGCGAGTATCTTGGCTGGAGAGATTCTGTGGTATCGCGACATCCACGGTATGCGCTCCAATGATCGTCTCCAGGAGTTCGATCAGGTCTTCCGTGTGCGTCCAAAGCGCAAAGACGAAAAAGCTCCGGAATGGAGCACGGGCTGGAAGCCTATTCCATCGCGTTTGCAAAAGGCAGACGATCTTCGAGGCTTCGTCGATAGCTTCTCGCACCTCCTCAAATTCTAATCCCCGCACGTCTGTGTGAGGGACCACCGGCTCAATTCTATGGGCCGGTTTTTATTTCCAGAAAACGATAATGACAATGAAAATCTTTGATGATCGTGATCATGGCTTTTGGAAAAAGTGTTCGCGCGAGTTTTTCCAATAATTTGATATGCGATGGATCGCATTCCAGCATGCAGAAGAACGGACGCTGATCTTTTTTGATAAAAGAGGCGAGTTGTTTCATGAACTGTTGAATGAGGGCAGAGCCATCACCGCGCACAAACAGCGCAGACCCTGGTTCAAAATCTTTTACATCTTTCATCACATCTTTTTTATCCTTCAGAGGAATGTACGGAAGATTCGCGAGCACGACCAAGTTTTTCGCAGGATGTACGCTCATCTTCTTTTTTAAAGCAGGGGAGAGGAGTGATCCTTGT
>CAYUCD010000064.1:0-4480 GCA_964443265.1 uncultured Gammaproteobacteria bacterium
TGGTGAAAGCTTCGTAGCCTGCAAACCCAACGCAAGTGCCTGATTAATTTCTTCCTGAACGCTTTTAAAAGCTGCTTCTGTTTGATTTGCCTGCATAGCCGCGTAAGCACGTAAAAAATGCGCCTGCGATAGATTGCGCAGATACGTGTCTTCCCAGCGATTCCAAGCCACAGCACGATCCATGGAAGCTAAAATCTGTTCAATCGGCTTATTGGCTTGAAAAAGACGAACGCCCTTTGCAAAAGAGACATCCGCAACATAACGCTGAATAGCTAACCAACCAAAAGCGATCGTAAGGATAACGCCAAAACCAGCCAACCCCAAAAGAACAAGTTTCTTTTGGGAAGATCTGCGTCCATCTAAAAGCAACAAATCGCGACTCGCAAGACCGGCCAGGAGCGCGGTAAGCATCCAAAAAACAAATTGATGAGCAAGATTAACATTATAAACAAGGCTACCCAGCACATACGTCACCCAACCGGCAAAAACCATCACATAGGCATACCACAAATCATCATTGCGTTCTCGCAAAAGATGAGCTGCACTACGCCATACCACGGAGACAATCAACAAAATCCATAAAACAATGCCCAACAAACCAACCGTGGGAAGTAAGGTCAAAAACGCAGAAGACCCGCGATCAAATCGCACAGACCAAAACGCAGACTGATTGACTTCTGGAGAACGGAACGCAGAATAATCATAAATCCATGTCCCAGGACCGCTTCCAAAAAACGGATGAGCCTGAAGCGCGTCTCGAGCAATGGACCAACTAGCCGAAAAAGAAGGAGAAACTTCTGAAGGAATACCCATGTTAATAGGCGTCTTAAACAACAATAAGACAAAACCTACAACCATAAGAACAGCTGGCACAACGAGCTTCGCAGGGTGATGAACCTTGCGACTACGTAAATAACCAGCGCCAACAATCACAGCCGTTCCAAGAAGGAGCAACGCCCAAGGCACCCAAAAATCCACCAAAATAAGGACAAGGGAAGAAACCGCCATCACGCCCCATACCAAAACGCGAGCCAAATTCCCTCGCCAAGACTCCTCCCCTAATAAACAAACCTTGTCGCGACAACCATGAAACGAAATAGCCGAAGCAATAACTAAAGGAATCACTAAATACACGGCCAATCCATAAATACTTCCAACCGTTGTGAAATTCTTAATGGCAATGCCAGCCCAAGGGAAAATATGCCAGCCCAAAATTTGAAGTAAGCCAAAAAGACCCGCAAGAAATGAAGAGGCTAAAAAAACGAAAACAAAATCATAAACCTGTTTCGTGGTTCTCGCTTCAGTCGCTAAAAGAAGATAAAAAAAGATGCACGCAAGGAGCGTAGAAAAAGACCAAGAACTCTGCCCCAAGGCTCCAACAAAAGAAAGATACCGGTCCATGGAGAATAAGGAGCAAAGGAAATACCCAAGAGCGAATAGGGCAACAGATCCATGAATCCAATTACGAGCAATCACAAATCGCTTTTCCAAAACCGCTTTTACAAACCACAAGGTCAGCGCAATGGATGTAAATACTAAAAGAATCGTCTGTTTTGGAATTTCCGTAGCATCAAGTGTCCAAGGCGCAAAAAGAAGTGGGATAAAAAAAATGCCAAGACCTAGCATCCATCGCAAAATACGATCAAGGAACAAAACGCCAAAAGAGGATTGATCGTGGACATGCGGAGAAGGAACATCTGCCAAAGGAGAAGAAAGACGATGCCAAAAAGAAGTAGACATAAAAAGAATGACTCCAGTATAACATATCTAATCTGGCAGCGCGTTAGAGCTGTTTGTGAATATTTTTAATATTTTTTACAGAGAAGCGGTAGTCGTAGCAACATCCGCAGAGGAAGTCGCAGATTCAACAAGAGGAATCACCTCTGGAAGAACTGGTGCGGGAGCTGGAGGAGTCGACGTTGGAACAATAATTTCAATAATTGGCTCTGTAGACGTCACGACAGGATCAATAGGAGGGGTAGGGGGCGTAACCGGAGGAATAGGCTCTGGAAGGATTTCTGTTGTTGTCACCGTTGTTGGTGAGAACGTAAGCATGCCAGTCAAAGGATCAATCGAGGCCTTTGTTCCATCAGAAACGTACACGCCTGCATCTTGGCTTGTCGCATCCACGCGCCAGCTAAACATCACATCGTGCGTCTGTGGTTGTTTGAAAATGATATTAAAGCCAAGGTCAGTATATTGATCCGTCCACCATCCTCCATCAACCTGTCCACGTGGCGTGGCTTGAACTTGAGGGTAAGCCTGTAATGACGGGAAGGAAACGTGAACTTGCTGAGCGCCAGCCGCGATCATAGCAAAACCTTGATAAGATTTGGCCAAAACAGGCGTCGTGCTCGTTGCAATCACCACTTGTGATGTAGATTGTGTTGCGAGTTCCGTTTCAGAAGGACCACCCCACCACACAGGATTGATAAACACTTCAATCTTGCCAATATCTTGCGTATCAAAATCTTCTAACGCTTGACCAAGCACAGGACCAGCGACCGTTGCTTTCATGGCCACCCCAGGAATCGTGGATGGCGCAAGCAAATCACCCATATGAATCGCGCCCTTCATCGTAGAAATTTTTGCTTGTGTACGACCCAAAAGCGCAATCGGATACGTGCTTGGCTCTGGTTTTCCTGCCACAAACGCCGGCTTTGTTGAAACAACACCTGCAAGCATTTGTTTTTCATCTAAAGATCGTTGTACATGCAAACGACCGCGTTGGCTCACCATCACCAAATCTCCTGGCTCTAAAGCATCTGGTGAATAATAGCGTTCTGCAAAGTCATAAGAAGAATCTGCCTGCCATCCATCTGCGTTGGTCGCAAGATAAGTGGAGGAAGTATTCGTATCATCAACAAAAAGGTAGGTGTTGGATTGTGGGCCATTGCGACCAGCAGGATAAAGCTTCCCGCCAATCAATAAATCTGCGCCAACATGCAACGAACCATTCTGATCTAAGGCAAAAATCGTGGTGCCTGTTGCATTTTTAATCGTAAATTGAGACGTGGCTGGATCCACCATGTTCGCGCCAAGCGTAAATCCAGAAGAAACAGCTTTTGTTCCATCCCAACCACTTCCAATAAAGGAAAGCCCCCAAGAATCGCTCTGTGTAGATGAAGCAGTCGCCACCATCTTAGGCGCAACCGTCAAATTATTATTCAACGTAGCCTCTCCACTAGATGCAATAGCTATTCCTGCGTCATAACCCACATTCGCAAACACTTCAATTTTTCCATCAATAGCCGTTCCCGCTAAGGCACGACCAATAACAGATCCAGCACCTTTTGCTTTCATCGCAACACCCGGACGTGAAGACAACGTTAATAAATCTCCAATCGCAATAGGTCCATTTTCCATGGAAACTTTCACAGGCACGCGACCGGTGAGAGCCACGGGATAAGAAAAGCGTGAAGCGCTCTTCCCCTCTTCCCAATTTGTCAGCAAAAGACCTGGCTTGGTAGAGATAACGCCCATCAACACAGGATTCTTTGTTCCATCCGCGCGAATAATTTCTCCGGCATGAGCTGGATCCATGGCAATCAATTCACCAGCTTCAAGCGTCATGTCATGGCTTGCATATGATTCAGCTAAGTCAAAACCCGAAAAGTAGGCTTGTTGGGCATACAGCTCACGACCGTAAATGCGAGAAAAATAACGATTCACGGTTCCAATGTTTGATCCTCCGGTCATAGCTACAGAACAACCATTAGAGCCAGAGCAAACACGTTCCACCACCAAATTCGCAGACGTGTGTTCTGGATGAAAAATCCCAATAGTTCCATCATTCAAAAGCAACATGGAAGTTCCTGTGGTGGAAGAAAGGTCTCTGTTAGTTTCTAAACTAGTTGATGACACAGACCCTGTGCAGCCAACGTCTGAGCAATAAAAGACATGGGGATCCGTGTGATAAACCATCGGGATATTAGTGTCATAGACAATACGATTGGCAGCAATAACAGGTAAACCGTTTTGAGCAAATGTTAAAGAAGTCCAACCAGCCAAATCGTCGCGCACACCTTGAGTCCAACCGCTATTCAAAGTAACAGGACTCGTAAAATCAGCTGTCTGGGAACAAGAACCGGTTGAAGTCGCTGAACAACTAACAACCTGGACGGGATGACCTCCCGAATTACTCATAAAAGAAATAACAGGACGGCCATTCGGCGCCAAGGCCATGGACAAATAGGACCCTTGATCCCCCGATGTACCAGCAATATTAAAAGCATAATTTCCATTTGTCGTCGTTGTATAAGAAGAAAACTTAATACCAACCACACCCATAGGAGTAAGAGGGCCGGAATTGTGATAAGTAATAAAAGGATAACCATCCGGAGGAATCACCATTTTGATAAATCGACCCATTCGTCCAGGAGAACCGGCGCCTCCCTGGGACTGCTGAATAACAACCTCTGCATCAGAAGACGAGCAATTGATCGTTGTACAGTGTTTAAACAATATCTGTGCATAATCA
>CAYUCD010000065.1:0-4452 GCA_964443265.1 uncultured Gammaproteobacteria bacterium
CGACCGGGTTTTTCTGCCGGCTTCTAGATCTGGTTAGAAGGAAGCACATACCCTGTGACTATGCGTCCGTCTTTGGCCAGAAGAACCGGGTGACGAGTCATGAAACACTCATTCCAGGCAGGGACCTCTTGCTGATCGATCGGGATCGCCAGAGTAGAGGCCTTGTCCCAGGCTTGGGCTTCGGTCTTGGCTGGCTGTCCGCACCTGTGGAGGCAAAAACCGATGACGCTGAAGATGAGGATGAGTAGACCGATCATCTTCAACACGCTTGGCCACGCCCTATCCTCTTTCCCACTGAAATACGCGAAAAGCCCCATGCTCTCCTCCTTGGTCGAACGGAGTTGGAAGGTGCAACGAACAACGCTTTCTAAATCAAAAAAGCCTTGATGTCAACACGTCTTACGGCTCTAGGCTGGATTCCCGCCTTCGCGGGAATGACAAAAATCTCTGTCATCCCGCACTTGATGCGGGATCCATCCGGATGGATTCCAACTTTTGTTCGACAGGCTCACAACCTGAGGAATCGAAGGTCGTTGGAATAACAAAAAATATATCGTCACCTCTGTCATTCCCGCGAAGGCGGGAATCCAGCCCTGTTATTATTCCTGCGCTCGCGCGAGCTGATCCATCAAACTCTGAAACTCTTCGTCTGAAAAGAATTTGAGGCGAATCTCCCCTTCTCCATGCATATCGCGTTTCACCTGCACGCGGCAATGCAACGCATCACGCAAACGCTCTTCTGCGGCATTGATATTGGCATCCTGAATCTTAGCGCGATGATGCGTGCGTGGAATGCGTTCTTCTGCCTGACGCACCGTGATTTTTCCACTCACCATGTCTTCAAACGCTTTTAATTGCTCTTCTGGGGTTGGTAATGAAAGAAGGGTGCGCGCATGCGACGGACTAATTTGACGCTCCATGAGCGCGAGCTGGATTTTTTCTGGGAGCTGCAAAAGACGCACAAGATTGCCGACTTGCGGACGGCTCTTGCCTACGCGCGTGGACACTTCGTCTTGTGTAAGGTTGAACTCATCCATCAAACGCACATACGCCTTGGCTTCTTCAATGGGATTCAAATCCTGGCGCTGAACATTTTCGATGATGGCAACTTCTAATTCTTGTTGTTCGTTTGCTTTGCGAACAATCGCTGGCACCGTTTCTAATCCTGCGATCAAAGCAGCGCGCAAACGGCGTTCACCCGCAATCAGACGATAGCGATTATTTCCAAGGTCCGTGACAACGAGTGGCTGAATAATGCCATGCTCTTTAATGCTGGAAATAAGATCTTCGAGTTGCGCGTGATCAAAATGAACGCGTGGCTGGTGCGGATTGCGTTCTATATCTTGAATCGGAACATCCATGATTCTGCGCACCTCTGCCTCACCAGATGGCGTTTTTGCGACAAATGATCCTGCCACGTCCCCTTCGTACGAAGACATGGGAGGCGCAACAGGCGTTCCCACAGGCGGAGGTGGAGTTGGTTTTGGCGCAGGCGGGATGAGGGCTCCTAAGCCCCGACCAAGCCCAGATTGTCGTCCTATGATCATACAACGCGAATGCGATAATTAGTTCCATCTCGTTCAATGATTTCGCGCGCCAAACGCTCGTAGGCTTTGGCTCCTTTGGAACCCGGATCAAAATGCGCGATAGATCGGCCAAAGGACGGAGCCTCGGCCAAACGCACATTACGCGGAATCACAGAACGGAAAATGTTATTGGGAAAATATTTGTACAACTCATGCAACACATCGTCAGACAACTTGTTGCGACCGTCATACATGGTGATGACTGCGCCCAAAACGTCGACTTCTGGACGAATGCGTTCGCGAATGAGCTGAACGGTTTCGAGCAGCTGACCTAAACCTTCGAGGGCGTAGTATTCGGCTTGGACTGGAATAAGAATTTCATCGCCAGCCACCATGCCGTTTAAGGTAATGAGACCAAGCGTTGGCGGACAATCAATGAGAATAAAATCGTAGTCATTGCGGATCTCGAGCAAGGCATCGCGTAAACGATATTCACGACGCTCGATATCTACGAGCTCGATATTTAATCCCGCGAGGGATGTTGTTGCTGGCGCGAGAAATAATCCTTCGTGCGAGGTTGGTTGAATAATTTCGCGGATGGATGCTTGTCCAAGAATCGCTTCGTACACACCGCGCTCTAATCCGCGATGGTCAATGCCAATGCCAGAGGTTGCGTTGGCCTGCGGATCCATATCCACGATCAACACAAACTTCCCCATTTGCGCGAGATACGCGCCGACATTAATAGCGGTCGTGGTTTTTCCCACTCCCCCTTTTTGATTCACAATGGAAATAATGCGAGCCATAATAACTCCTAAAAACTGCCCTTAGCGTACGCTTCTTTTTATCCCCGGGCAAGGATCTCTTTTTCTGTTACCTTTGACAATAAATGGTCCACGTGGTGCTTGCGTTCGTGCTCAAATTTTTTGACGTCTTGTCCGTATTTTTTCAAGAGCAATGAGCCGTAGTTGCCTCCTAAAAAGTGCGGCATCACCACATAGGTCGCTCCTGCATCATACAAAGCCATGGCTTCTTCGATGGCGTGGGCAATCACAATGACCACAGCTTGTTTATTGCGTCTGCGGATTTTTTTGACGAGCTGAGCGTTCACATCAAAATCTGGAACGGTTGAGATCAAAACTTTGAGCTCTGACAAATGTAGTTCATCCAAGAACGCATCGTCTTCTGCGTCGCCATACCGACATGGGATTTTTTCCGCTTCCAGCGCTTGGATGATTTCTGGATCAAAATCCACGACAAGACAGGATAAGCCTAATTCATCCAGCACAGGGAGAAAATCAGAACCAACGCGATGGAATCCAAAGAGCACGGCTTCAAAACGCTCTTCAGATTTTTGTTCACGCTTTGGATTTTTTCGTTCAAAGATAGAAAGCGCTGGCGCGAGAAGGCTGTAGATTTTTTCTGCGTAGCGCAACAGGTATGAAGAACAACCGATGGTGATAAACCCGACGAGGGTGACGAGGGTGAGGGTTTCTGGGGCAAGTTGGCCGGCTTTGATCGCGAACAAAACCATGAGAATGGAGAATTCGCTGATTTGTGCGACCGTGAGTGCAGCGAGGAAACTGGTTTTTTTGCTATAGCCCATGAGCCCCATCAAAACCATGACAATCAAAGGATCAATGACCAAAATGAAGATGGAGAAAATGAGCGCGGTTTTCCAAACAGATTCAATACCTGTGAGCGAGAGCTGAGCACCAAGCAAGACAAAGAACAGAACCAGGAAAAAATCGCGCAACATCCGCATCTTGGAACTGATTTCGTAATGATAGGGGGAAGCGGCAAGAGAAATACCTGCGACAAGGGCGCCGATTTCTCCGGTTAATCCAAGACCTTGAAAGAGCGCGGCGATTCCTAAACCCCAACCAAGGGAAAAGAGAAAAAGGAATTCTTGCGATGACGCAAACAGACTCGTGAGACGCGGAAGGACGTAAATGCCAGCCAAGATGACGGCCAAGACCGCGAAGACGCCTTTTGCGAGCGCCTCAAGCATTGGACCAGAAAGAGATACGCCTTGTTGCATGGACGCGATCGCAATCAACATGAACACGGCGATCACATCTTGCACGAGCAAAAATCCGATCGCGATTTTTCCGTAGAGTTTTCCGGCGTCTTTTTTATCTGCCAGGGCTTTGGTGACAATGATGGTGCTGCTAAAAGCAAACGCCACACCAAGATACACAGCTGTGACCCAGGAGAGGCCGAGCCACCGGCCCAACAGCACGCCCAAACCAGACGTTACCAACATTTGGCCAAATCCCACGATAAGCAATGTTTTTCCTACTTCGCGAATGACAGATGGCGTGAGATTCAACCCGACCAAAAACAACAGCATGGTAATGCCAAACTGTGAAAAAACTTCTAGGGTTGATTTGGAATGAATGACATTGAAAACCAGTGGCCCTAGCACAATGCCGGACAGAATGTGGCCAATAATCAACGGCTGGTGCAAGCGTTGCATGATAAGTGCAACAACCGTAGCCGCGACGAGAATTAAACTGATTTCAATGAAAATATCCATGCGAGAATGTACGCGAAGATTGGTTAAAGTATAACATAAAAAGAACAGCTCTGTCGCTGTTCTTTTTTGTGGTGGGCAGAGAGGGGGTTCTCACTCGGCCTACGGCCTCCTTAAAAAACCTTCGGGTTTTTTAATATTTTTCCTCTGCATGTAAAACCTCACGGTTTTACCATTCCCTGGTTCGACCCCCTCAAACAAAAAACAGCTTTACAGCTGTCTTTTTTGTGGTGGGCAGAGAGGGGGTCGAACCCTCATGACCTTGCGGTCGCAGGATTTTAAGTCCTGTGCGTCTGCCAGTTCCGCCATCCGCCCACGCTATGTTCTTGTGTGCCAAGAGAATAACTGAAAAATACCTGATTCGTCAAACGCAAAACGCTCCGCGATAAA
>CAYUCD010000066.1:0-4391 GCA_964443265.1 uncultured Gammaproteobacteria bacterium
CCCCAGCTCCTTCCAACAAATAATGGCGACTACTCCACCCTATTCGAAGGATCCCCTTATCAAGTTTTTACGTTTGTCGCAGGAAATCACTTTCAGGGAACCGAACAGGAACTAAGCATTATTGGTCATCGTATTGCCGAACTACACCTCGCGCTTGCCTCTGTTCCCTTTGCGGATGAAATCGCTCAGCGCCCCCTTATCCTTCCTCCTTGGACACTTGATGGCTGGCATCACATGATCGATCTTGCAAAACAAAGCCAACAGCCTCTTGATAAGCTCTTTCTTGATTCTTCAGATTTCATTCTTCAAGAAAGTGCGCTCGTCCTTGCGGCTACAGATCAACCCACCGGACGCCTTCAGCCGATTCATTGCGATCTCCATCCCCAAAACACGATTTTTGCCGATGGCCACCTACGTGCCTTGTTAGATTTTGAGGGAGTTCGTATTGGTGAGCTCGCGCGCGACATTGGCACAGCTTGTCATCGCTTTGTACGCCAGTTTGTCGTATGCCAAAACCAACCATGGGAACAAACCCTCGCTCAAGGCGTACGCATCTTTTTTGAAGCTTACCAGTCGAAAAATCCTCTCACATCTGTGGAACGCGCTGCCCTGCCAAGACTCATGCGCGATGAGTTGCTTCGCAAACTCTTTAAAAAGCTTAGTCCTTATTTTGAACAAAAAAATGATCGGCTCGTAGCTGGCGGAGAAATTGAAAAAATGATTACCTTGTTATACGAAGTACGAGCATTTGAACCCATCCTCCAGACCCTATGATCAACCTTTCCCCCTCTCAGGCCCAAAGCTATTTAACTAGCCTCTTCGGACTTAATAACCGTGTAGCAATTGTTACAGGCGGCATGGGTAAGCTTGGCACTGAATTTGTTCAAACTCTTCTCTACGCAGGTGCTCGTGTAGCTGTTTTTGATAAAATCACGGAGCCAAATGAAACGTTGAAAGAGCTTGCCCAGCACTTCTCCCTTTCTTTCCATCAGGTTGATCTTCTAGATGAGGAGCAGATCATTTTGGCAACGAAACACGTAGAAGAAGCTTGGGAAACGCCAACTATCCTAGTGAATAATGCTGGATGGCGCGCTTCACCCAACATCGCTTCTGATGCCAGCGTTCCTTTCGAACAGTATCCTATTGCTCATTGGGATGAGGTTTTTGCTATTAACACCAAAGCAGCTGCTGCGTGCGCAAAAGCTGCCGCCTCTTCGATGATTCGGGCTAAAAAATCTGGCGTTATTATCAACATTCTTTCTGTATTCGCCCTCGTTGCCCCGGATCAAAGCGTTTATACCTATCGTGAAAAGATCGGTAAGCCTCTATTTGTTAAAGATCCGGCCTATAGTGCCTCTAAAGCAGCTCTTCTTGCGTTAACACACGATCTTGCTGTGCAGTGGGCACCCCATCAGATTCGCGTGGTCGCCATTTCTCCTGGAGGTGTTGAGAATCCTCAAAGCGATCCTGAGTTTGTCGAAAACTACTGTCAGCGCGTTCCTATGGGGCGTATGGCAAAACAACACGAATTAAACGGTGCGCTTCTTTTTCTCGCCTCTGACTCGGCATCCTATATCACAGGCGCAAACATTATCGTGGATGGAGGCTTGAGTATCTGGTAAGCTTTTTTGAATTTTAAAACTCCCCATCTTTCGACAGGGAGTTTTTTTAGATTTTGCTTATTGCTTTGGCTGGTTCCAGCGTTCGAATGCTCGCAAGATTTCGAGTGGGAGAGCAAACACAATGGTATTTGATGCGTCACTTGAAACATCGTTGATGGTGTTCAAGGTGCGCAAATGAAGAGCGCCTGGGCTTACGGCCAAAATTTCTGCAGCTCGGCGAAGGTTGTCCGCTGCCACAACTTCTCCCTCAGAATTGATGATCACGGCGCGCTTTTCACGTTCTGCTTCAGCCTGTTTAGCGATTGTGCGCTTCATATCTTCTGGCAAAGAGATGTCTTTGAGTTCGACAGAGAGCGCTTCAATCCCCCAGCTCTGCGTATGTCGAGCCACCAACTCTTTGATGCGTGCGGAAGCCTGATCGCGCTCAGCAAGCAGTTCATCCAAGCTTAATTCACCACACACATTTCGCATGGTTGTTTGAGCGAGCTGAGAAACAGCGTTCCACACATTTTCTACTTCGATCACGGACTTTGCAGCCTCTACTACGCGATAGTAAATAACCGCGTTGATTTTACAGGATACGTTGTCCTTGGTGATTGCATCCTGATAGGGCACTTCGACCGCCTTGGTACGAATATCCACCTTTTTCATGGATTGAAAAATGGGGATCACAAGACGCCATCCTGGGTCCACGAGCTTTGTGAATTTTCCAAGCGTAAACCGCACACCTCGTTCGTACTGATTAATCTGGCGAATGGACCCCAAAATCAGGACCACAACCGCCCAGAACAAAAAGACAAAGAATCCGTTCATAGAAGAAATAAAGGAATAAAGCTATCTCTACCCTAGTTTGGTTCATTCTTTGCGTCAATCCACCTGTATTTTCCTTTGATTTTAGCCCTGTTTTGCAGGTTCTGCGGGATGCGCTAAGATAGCCATGACCTATGCGCACAAAAATCGTGGATGCGGCCAAAATCCGCAATAGTACTGACACTGACTTTAGCGGGGCAGGAGCCCACAAGGATTATGCCTATATTCCTGTGGATGAATTTTGGTTGGATCGTTATTACAAAGCGGAACAGCCTTTGTTTTTAGCTCTCCATGATCTAGAAAAAAAGATGCGCAACAAGCCATTTGCATTGATTCGAGCTGAGGCAAAAAAGCTCTTCACTAAACCAGATGCTCTTCCTCTGCCAATGACGCGCATAGAAAAACAAGGATCGCTCATGATCTGCTACGTTGATGGACGTGCGGTGCGCGCAGGCCTTGATCCCTATTTTCTTCTTGGAGGCCATGGGCTTGTGTATGACTATATTCCCAAGAAAGAAGTGTGGATTGATACACGACAAGATCCAAAAGAAATGAAGTACACATTGATTCATGAATTGGATGAACGTGCACGTATGGCCAAAGGTATGAGCTATTTGGATGCACATGATTTTGCGCTTGCTACAGAACGTATGGCTCGACGTGCAGATGGTGTCGCCCACTTCTAACCCTGTATGAAACCTCTGAAACCCTTTCGCCAATCCCCTGGCCTATGCGGACCAGCAAGTTTAAAGATCCTGCTCAGCCATTACGGCAAAGAGTATACAGAAACAGAGCTTGCTCAACTTTGTCTTGCGACAGCTGAACACGGCACTTCGCACAAAGATCTTATTCAGGCGATCAAAAAGCTTGGTGGAGATCCGATTGAAAAAGCGGGTGCAACCATTGATGAGATCAAAGCCTATGTTGATCAGGATATTCCTGTGATTGTGGGCTGGTGGTCTGCGGATAATGATCCAGATGATCATTTTTCGGTTGTGTATGCGGTGGATGAAAAAGGTATTTCTATGATGGACCCTGAATTGGATGAGGGAACCCGTACACTTTCGCACAAAGCTTTTGAACAGGTTTGGTATGATTTTGATGGACCAGAGAATAAACGCGTGGATCGTTGGATGGTGGCGGTTGCTTCTTGGTTTGAATAATGAGAATGGGAGGGGTTCGATCCCAACCTGCGGGCAACATAAAACCCCTTTTTGGGGTTTTATGACATGGTGCCCTCGGTTGGAATCGAACCAACATTAGCGGCTTAGAAGTCCGCAGTCCTATCCATTGAACGACAAGGGCCTGACCGGGGATCTTAGGCTGTCTCCGGTTTTTGGTCAACGGCTTTCTCCCCTTCTTCTGATTCCTCTGGTTTTTCTTCTTCTTTCTTTGGCTCTTCTACAGGCTCTAAAATCGTTGAGTCCACATTTGCTACACGCAAGACCTCTTCCACGCTTGTGAAGCCGTCCAGGGCCTTGAGCAAGCCATCTTGTGCCATGGTGATCATGCCATTTTTCACGGCCAGCTCTTGAATCTTGTATTCTGATACATCTGATCCTAAAATCACTTCTTCAATTTCCTTGGTCATGGTGAAAATTTCATAAATACCGATACGTCCTTTGTATCCTGTGCTGTTGCACGTCTTACATCCTTTGCCTGGCGCTTTAAAGGCGAGCTTTGTGACATCAACTTTGTATCCAGAATTTTCTGGGATTTCGGACAGGATGCGTTTGCATTCATCCATCCAAGAGCCTTCTAATTTTGCATCAACTTTGCAATCTGGACACAAACGACGGACCAAACGCTGACCAATCACGGCATTTAAGGCTGGAGCCAACAGAAACGGCTTCACGCCCATGGACATAAAGCGCGGGATCGCACCGGCTGCGCTGTTTGTATGAATGGTAGAGACGACCAGGTGGCCTGTGAGAGCGGCCTGAATCGCAATATCGGCTG
>CAYUCD010000067.1:0-4266 GCA_964443265.1 uncultured Gammaproteobacteria bacterium
ATTTAGAAGGATAGTGCGCCTTCTAACAAAAATAGCGAACCACAATGCGATCACAACCCTTGTCTCTCCAATCATCGAGCGTACACGCATTTGCCTCAGATTTTCCCATGCCTCGTCCATCCACAAGTAAAAATTCATTGTGCAGCCAAAAACGCGCGAGCGGTTTTCCAAACGCTTCTTCAGACTGCGCAATTTCATTTTCATGATGCACAGCAATATGATCCACGCCTCCACAATGAATATCAAAAGGCTGGCCTAAATACTTGCGAGACATGGCCGAACATTCAATGTGCCAACCCGGAAATCCGACGCCCCACGGACTCTCCCACTCCATCTCACGTTTTGAATCTTCCGGACTAAACTTCCACAGCACAAAATCAGACGGATGTTTTTTCTCTGTATTCACAGCAACGCGTGCACCGCTCTTCTTGTCTTCTAACTTTTGACCAGATAAAGCGCCATACGCAGAAAATTTCGAGGTATCAAAATAAATGCCATCGCTCGTGCGATAGGTAAATCCTTTTTTCTCAAGCTGTTCAATCAACGCAATCTGCTCAGGAATATGATCGGTCGCACGCGGCATCTCATCCGCCCCTAAAATATGCAATCGCGATAAATCAGCGACAAATCTTGCTTCATAATCACGTGCAACTTCCCACGCAGATTTTTTCGCCTTTTGCGCTTCACGCTCAATTTTATCCTCCCCTTCGTCACCATCTCCAACAAGATGCCCAACATCCGTAATATTCATCACGTGCTTTACCTTAAAACCAGAAAAACAAAGTGTTCGTTTTAAAACGTCTTCAAAAAGATACGACCGCAAATTTCCAATGGTCGCTGGATTATAAACCGTGGGTCCACATGTATAGAGACCAACCGTCTTTCCTTTTAACGGAGAAAACGGCTCTAACTGTCGGTGGAGGGTATTCCAAAAAGTAAGCATGGGCCAAGCGTACCGCGTCTTAGGCTCCTCTGCCAAGTCATTCCCCACTCTCCTCATCCGGCATCACCTCTTTTTTTTGATGTTGTTCGCGACTCTTTTTCCAATCTTTCGCATGCGCTTCAAGTTGAGAAGTTTGTTTTTGAACCCAAGAAGCAAGCTCTAGATCTTCTACGTCCTCATCAAAGACGGCTGTAACTTCGGCAAATTCTTGCTGATCCAAGGAAACGGTTTCACGCAAATATTCTTCTTGATCTGAAACAGGCTCCTGCATCTGCAAAGACTGCAAACCCGAGGACAAAGCCGTGGCCTGACGCGCAAGCGCCGCACCAGAAGCACGTGGAGCCACAGCGCGTGTTTCTGCAATGCGTCGTTCTAAATGTTTAAACTGCACACGTTCTTTTGCCACAGGAGAAAAGGCAACCGTAGTTTCAACCTGCTCCAATGCAAGACGCACTGGGTAAAGAAAATGATCTGGAAGAATCTGTGGAGATGCATAGGCATACGTGGCCGTGCTACCCAAAAGTCCAACAACAACCGCGCTCGTCACAGTCACACGACGCCACGAAAGAAAAAAGAAGGCGGTTGATTTTGGCTCTTTGAATCGCTCGCCCAAAGCAACAACAAAAGACCGATCCGGTGCCGCACGGCGCCCGATCGTTCGCAATCGAAGCCAAAGAGTCAAAAGGGTCATAATGTTTTGAGTTGCGTTTTCAATCTCCGCATCGCGCGTAGAGCCTGCACGCGCAACGATCCAGAACTTTTTCCAAAAATCTCTGCCAAGTCATCAAACGACCATCCTTCCAAATACTTCATACGCACAAGTTTCGCATCATCCGGAGAAAGGGCAGAAAGCGCGGTAAAAAGCTGCCGTTCATCCTCTCGCTCAAGCACGCGATCCTGCATATCAGAGATATGCGTTGAATCAATCACATCTTCCAAATTCACCTGCGGCCTCATCTTTGCTAACACATTGATCAAATGATGACGCGCAATTGTGTAAAGCCAAGCAACGCGTCCCAACGAAGGATCGTACCGATCAAAGGCCTCAAAAGCCTTCAAAAACACATCTTGCGTTACATCTTCCGCAAGCGCCTTATTACCTCCTACGCGATAAAATACGAATTTATAAATTCGCGTCACGTAGGTGTGATAAAACTGGGTAAAATGACGCTTATCCATGAAAACGTATCGGCATGGTTATATACCTAAAAACAAAGGAAATGTTACGAGTCACCTTACGCAAAAATCAGCTTCCTGCCAAATAAAACACCCCTGGTCTCATGGACCGGGGGTGTTTACAAACCTTCTTTTTGAAGTTGTTCCCACAAAGCCTTTTGCTCGCGCGAGAGCTTATGCGGAACATCCGGAATAAGCGTAAGAAGATGATTTCCGCGTCCGTGCGACCGCATGGAAGGGATGCCCTTTCCGCGTAAGGTCAAAATCGTTTTTGCGGGCGTCCCAGCCGGAACCGTCACTCGCTCCATCCCGTCTAATGTTGGGACCTCCACAGAACCACCAAGCACAAACATCGACAAAGGAAGAAGAAGCTCAGAACGAATCGTGGTTCCATCGCGCTCAAAGCGCGGATCAGCCTTCACATGCACGCGCACATACAAATCCCCGGCTGTTCCGCCATGCGGAGCCGCTTCGCCTTCTTGAGAGATTTTGAGCGCCTCCCCATCATCAATACCAGCAGGAATCCCAACTTGAAGCGTCTGTTCGCGTCGTTCAATCCCAACGCCCTGACACGTAGAACACGTCTTTGACGGCTTTTTCCCCTGACCATGACAATCAGAACACGTGACAGCCGTTTGGATCGTCCCAAACAACGAACGTTGAACTTGTTTTACCTGACCCGTGCCATGACACGTCGCACAATCGCTAAACGTTGCGCCCGGCTCTGCGCCTTTTCCCTGACAATGTGAACAGGCTGTGTGTTTATACAAACGAATGGTTTTTTGCAGACCAAACGCAGCCTCATGCAAAGTAAGTTCAGCATCCACTTCAATATCTTTTCCACGCGCACTCCGCGATCCGCGCCCTCCGCCAACTCCGCCGAATCCAAACATCTCACCAAGAATATCTCCAAGATCGCCAAAGTCCCCTTGCTGAAATCCTCCTTGAGAAAAATCGAATCCGCCAAAATTAAATCCACCAGGTCCCCCGCCCGGAGCTCCCCCTTGTTCAAACGCCGCAGAACCATACTGATCAAACGCCGCGCGCTTTTGCGGATCAGACAAAATCTGATACGCCTCGTTCAGATCCTTAAATTTCTGGGCATCGCCACCCTTATCCGGATGGTGCTCATGCGCCAACCGGCGGAATGCTTTTTTTACATCATCCGCAGAAGCGTTCTTTGGAACGCCCAGGATGGCATAATAATCTTTTCCCATGAATGGGGATTAATCTTTTTTCTCTTCTTTTGGCTCTTCGTCTGGTTTCGCTTCAGAAGAAGGCGCCTCTGTGGTTTTCGCTTTTTCCGCTTCTTGCTGAGCTTGATACATCGCAGCACCAATTTTCTGCGCAACCGTAGCAAGTTCATCGGCAGCCTTTTTAATCGCCTCAATATCTTCCGAGTCTTTCAATTTTTTGAGAGCCTCTAATTTCTCTTCGGTCGCTTTCTTATCTTCTGGAGATGCTTTCTCTCCATATTCTTTCAACATTTTTTCTGTGGTGTACACCATGTTCTCAGCCGTGTTTTTCGTATCAATCAATTCACGACGTTTTTGATCTTCCGCCGCGTGCGTTTCCGCCTCCTGTCGCATGCGTTCAATTTCTTCCTTAGACAAGCCCGTCGAAGCCGTGATCGTGATCTTTTGTTCCTTGTTCGTCGCTTTGTCGCGCGCCTTCACAGACAAGATGCCGTTCGCATCCAAATCAAACGTCACTTCAATCTGAGGAAGACCGCGTGGCGCCGGAGGAATACCGGACAAATCAAACTGCCCCAATAACTTATTATCGTTAAACATCGAGCGCTCCCCTTGTCCTACGCGAATCGTCACCGCTGGTTGGCTATCCGCCGCCGTAGAAAAAATCAGCGACTTCGCCGTAGGAATCGTGGTATTGCGTTCGATCACTTTGGTCATCACACCGCCAAGCGTTTCAATACCCAAAGACAATGGCGTGACATCCAAAAGCAATAATTCGCCTTTAATGTCGCCCTGCAAATTTCCCGCCTGAATCGCTGCACCAACCGCAGCCACCTCATTCGGATTAACAGACACGTTTGGTTTTTTGCTAAAAAACTTTTCAACCGTCTGTTGCACAAGCGGCATGCGTGTCATTCCACCCACCAAAATCACTTCATGACTATCCGAAGCAGA
>CAYUCD010000068.1:0-4177 GCA_964443265.1 uncultured Gammaproteobacteria bacterium
AGTGCAAGTAGAATATACCAGCACGCCGCCGGGTTTGACGAGACGGGCGGCGCGTGTATATCCTACTTTTAATAGACGTTGAAATAATGAGGCAGAGGCATTGCCCGCACGAATAATTTCTTCTTTTGCTTCTGGTAAGAGCGGATCGCTGTCTTCATCATCCATGGAACTGGATGAACCAAAGACGGTTGGGGTGCTGGAGCGTTCTGTGATGGTTGTATCGTATTCTGCTGGATCGTATTTTGATTTGATGAATTCGACCACGCGGCCAATTTCATTTTCAGAAACAAATGTTCCTTGAATGCGTTTTGGTGATGCCATCTCTGCGGTTGAGAACAACATATCTCCACGCCCTAATAATTTGTCTGCACCTTGTTGATCTAGAATTGTACGAGAATCTGTTTGAGATGCCACGGCAAACGCGATACGCGCCGGAATATTTGCCTTGATCAACCCTGTGATGACATCGACGGATGGACGTTGTGTTGCAAGAACAAGATGAATACCGACAGCGCGCGACATTTGTGCGAGACGAACGATTGGGCCTTCGACTTCTGACGAAGAGGCGGCCATTAGATCGGCTAACTCATCGATAACAATAAGGATGTATGGAAGCTTGTCTTGTGTGCGACTGTTGTAGCCTCCGAGATCACGCGCGCCTGCGCTTGAAAGCAAATCATAGCGCCGATCCATTTCGCGCAATGCCCATTTTAATGCGTTGACCGTATCTTGGACTTTGGTGATGACTGGCGTGATCAAGTGCGGAATACCGTTATAGATCTGCAATTCCACGCGCTTTGGATCAACCATGATGAATTTCACGTCGTCTGGGCCGTTGGCGTACAAAAAGGAGACGATGAGCGTGTTCAAACAGACGGATTTTCCTGATCCTGTGGCACCAGCAACGAGCAAGTGTGGCATGCGCTGCAGATCTGCAACCCATGGCTTGCCGGAAACATCTTTTCCTAGGCCAAATGTGAGATTATTTTTACGATCATGAAATTCTCGCGCCTCTAATATTTCGCGCAGACCGACCGTTGCCACGGATTGGTTTGGCACCTCAAGACCCACGAGAGACTTTCCTGGGATTGGCGCCTCAATACGAATCGGGTGGGCTGCGAGTGCTAGTGCGAGGTCATTATGAAGACCTGTGATACGCGAAAGTTTGACGCCGTCTGATGGTTTGAGGGTGAATTGTGTGACGGTTGGGCCAACGGATACTTCGCTCATCTCTACAGGAATGCCGAATTTCTCGAGCGTACGACGAATGACTTCGCGATTGTGGTGAATGTCTCCAGATGTTGGCTTTTGATCACGGCGATCCAACAACTCCATGGGAATTTCGATTTTTGGATACCGCTTTTTTGGTTTTGGAGGTGTGACTTCGTATTCCACTGCCTCTTCATCCTCCCCTTCTTCGCCTTCGTTTTCTTCTACCTCTTTTGCGAGCTGGCCTTTGGCCTGCTCTTGCTGTTGCGACCCAACTTCTTCGTATTCACCTTTGATTTCTTGCTTGCGGCGGAATGGAATTGAAAGGATTTTGATCAACCACGCGACTGCTTTGCCAATCCAACGGAATAAGAAGAGGACTTCTGGCAGGCCGGCATTAAAGATTAATAGCAAAGAGACGATAAATAGCGCGATGGCGAGTGTTACGGCTCCGGCCAATCCCAAATATTGAATTGCTGGACCTGCAATCACCTCTCCAAGTTTTCCGCCTGCCACGCTTAGCACGTTATCGTCCACTGTCACCCCTTTAGGAAAACTTACGGCGTGCACCAATGGATTTAAGGTGAGAAAAAAAAGAAAAAAACCAATGGTGTTTGTAAAGCGGAGTGGTAAACGCTCTGGTGAGAGCACGTGATACCCCCAAGCCAACAAGAAGAATGGAACAATGATTTTATCCCAACCGAATACGTGAGAAATTCCGTCATTGATGGCTTGGCCAAATGCTCCACCTAGATCAAAAATGGCCAACAATAAAAGCACGGCAAAGGTAAAGAGGAAGACCACAGCGATTCCGCGGCGTGTGTCTGGGTCTAAAGAGATTGATTGGCGTCGGCGTCTGGACATGTCGATAGTGAAACGGCTTTTATTGTATCGCGAAACACGTTAGCTGGCGAGCCTGTATTATTCTTTATTATTTGGCTCTTTGTTATTTGGTCCTTCGAATGGTTCATCTGAGGCGTCGTCTTCTACGGGTGGACGCGCTGCCATGGGCGCTGGTGTTCCTGCGAGTTCGCGCTCCTGCCATGTTGCTAAGCTTTTTTCACGAATCTCTTTTAAGATATCAGGACGTTCTCGTAAAAAAGCTTTTGCTGTTTCGCGTCCAACGCCTAATTTTTCGTTTCCAAAACTATAGGAATTGCCCGATTTTGTGACAGAGCCGAGTTCTACGCCCGTATCTAACAAATCGCCTGGAATGGAAATGCCCTCGTTGTACATGATATCGAATTCACAGGTACGGAACGGAGCTGCGACTTTGTTTTTGACGATTTTGGCTTTGACACGGTTTCCAATAATCTTTTCTCCCATCTTGATTTGCGCTGAACGGCGCACTTCGATACGCATGGAGGAATAGAATTTGAGCGCGTTGCCGCCAGGCGTTACTTCTGGATTACCGAACACAACACCGATCTTTTGACGAATTTGGTTGATGAAAATAACTACGGCTTTTGAATGAGAAATGACGCCGGTTAATTTTCGCAGGGCTTGGCTCATGAGACGCGCTTGCAGACCCATGTGTTGATCGCCCATATCTCCTTCGATTTCTGCTTTTGGGGTAAGGGCTGCGACAGAATCTACCACAATGACATCTACCGCATTAGAACGAACGAGCGTTTCTACGATATCGAGAGCTTGCTCCCCTGTGTCGGGCTGGGAAATAAACATTTCATCCACATTGATACCAATTTTGCGCGCGTAATCTGGATCGAGCGCGTGCTCTGCATCTACGAATGCAGCAACTCCGCCCATATGTTGCGCCTCAGCGATAATGTGTTGCGCGAGTGTTGTTTTACCGGAAGATTCTGGACCGTAGATTTCGACCACGCGGCCACGTGGGACTCCAAAGACCCCAAGCGCAAGATCTAACGATAGACATCCTGTAGGGATCGCTTCTATTTGCATGCGACGCGCTTCGCCCAATCGCATGATGGCACCTTCGCCAAATTTTTCTTTAATTTGATCAATAGCTCCTTGCACGGCTAAGCGACGTCCCTCGCGTTCATCAGTTTTTTTTGACATACGAAAATAAAAAGTGTTCTGTTTTAGTTCTATTCACACTGTAACACTCAACCTCTTTAAAGAGGAGATGCTGTCAACCCTCTTCCTGTGAATAAAAACCCTCCGAGGAGGAGGGTTTGGAAGAAAGATTACGGAAGCGCGTGGCGATCTTGCGAACCGACGCTCACACAGGGCACGCTTCCGACAGATCCCCAGAAGAGAGTTCTGCCTGATCCAAGCTCTGTGATACGCCACTCCACTCCTTGTGTTGGCGTACAACGATTCGGCGTATTGCCCACGGTTCCGATTTGTCCTTGATCGCCCCAGGTTTGGTGCGCCCAAGAATAGAAGGAGCCGACAAAGGGAGAAAGCGGAGATGCTACGTCGCATCTGCGCCAACCCTCTCCTACAAACTGCATTTCTGCGGAATTGGTGTTGCGACAAGCCACAGGCGTCCACCATTTGTCGCGCAAACGGAATGGATCCCCTGCCAACCATCCGGCTGATTCTTGCACGCGGAACTCGTAGCGAATTCCTTGTGCTGGGCTTGCGAGATCTGGCGGAGACGCCATGTCCAGCTTTAGGACGCAGGATACGTCATTTCCGCAATCCGTATCTGCGCAATCTGCGCGACCATCGCAATCATCGTCCTTGTTGTTTCCACAGATTTCTTTTGGCGGATAGCACGTGCTCCAAGCACACGCGTTTTCGCACAGACGAAATCCATTGGATCCACAGGTAGTGACGCACGTCTCGCTCTTTCTGAGCTGACACTCAAATCCTTCGTCGATCTGCCCATTACTATTGTCATCCTGACCATTGCACGTTTCTTTTACGCGCTGATCAGGTGATGCTGGCAAATCGCCCAAGGCCTGTGTTGCGTCTCCTGAAGAGATATCTCGGACCGTCCCGCCATCAAGCGAAACAGCGATGTCGTGCGTTGGCCAAAGAG
>CAYUCD010000069.1:0-4118 GCA_964443265.1 uncultured Gammaproteobacteria bacterium
CCCGCCAAACACACGTCGAACACGATCAACCACATCATGAGAAGTGATGCCAGAAGGCTTGTCTGCAAGGAAAAATCCGTCCAAAGAAAAAGATGGCATGGCACTAGCATGCCAGGTTGAGCCATTCTTTCAAGAGAGCGTGCTTGACCAAAGCCCAAAAAAAGCCTAGGATACGACCACAAAAACCGCATGAATATTACTGAATTAGCGCGCCGTCTGCGCGTAAACCCCCAGGAGCTTCTCTCAAAGTTGCCAGCCCTTGGATTTGATGTGGGCGCGCGCGCCATTAAAGTGGACGATCGCGTCGCAGATCAGATCTATAAAAAGTGGTTGGAAAACTCCCGCCGCGAACGTTTGCGCGACCAATTAGTGCGCTCCTCGGTCGTCACGGGTTCAGCGGAAACTCCAAAAACAGAAGTGGCATTGCCCTCTGTGATGGCGGTGCGCGATTTTGCCGGGTTATTGCAAATGCCGGTCACGCGTGTGATTCAGCAACTCATGAAAGCAGGCATTCTTGCTTCGCAGAACGAACGCATTGATTACACAACTGCAGCAATCATCGCCGAAGAACTTGGATTCCAAGCAAAACCAGAGCAAGCAGATACGCAAGAAGAAAGCTTAGAGATCTTGCAAGCATCCGATCGTTTAAAGACGATTCGAGAATCAGAAACACAAGAGCAGTTAAAACCACGTCCTCCAGTTGTTGTGGTGATGGGCCACGTGGACCATGGAAAAACGCGTACTCTCGACGCGATTCGTAAAACGCATGTCATGGAAGGCGAGTCGGGTGGTATCACGCAACACATTGGTGCATACCAAGTTGAGAACAAAGGAAAAAAGATCACGTTTATTGATACGCCAGGTCACGAGGCTTTTACAGTCATGCGTTCTCGCGGAGCTAAAGTCGCAGACATTGCGATTTTGGTCGTCGCTGCGGATGATGGTGTGCAACCTCAAACCAAAGAAGTGATCAACATTATTCAAGCCGCGCATCTTCCGTTTGTGGTCGCCCTCAACAAAATTGATAAACCAGAAGCAGATCCAAACCGCGTGTTAGGTCAGCTCGCAGAAGCAGGTGTCACGGTCGAAGAATGGGGAGGCAAAGTGCCCATGGCAAAAATTTCTGCCAAAGTTGGAACAGGTATTGAAGAATTGTTGGACTTGGTTTTGTTGGTCGCAGAAATGGAAAAAGAGCACATTGTTGCCAACCCAGATCGCGAAGCAGCAGGAACTATTATCGAATCTCACGTAGACAAGGGCGAAGGTCCTGTGGCTACTGTGCTTGTTCAATCCGGAACCTTACATCGCAATGATTATCTCGGTATTAGCGGTTCTGGCTATGGTCGTGTGCGTGCCATGCGCGATTGGACCGGCAAACAATTAGACGAAGCGCTTCCAGGAACGCCTGTGAAGATTTTAGGCTTTAAAGTGGCGCCAGCTGTCGGAGATATTGTCGAAGTGCCAAAAGATCCGCGCGAATTAGAGCAAAAGAAATTCAAATCCGCTGCGCGCCAATCCATGGAATCCTTAACCGCCACAAAAGCACAGGTCGTGGAAGGAGAAGAAGGAGAAAAGAAGCTCGCGCTCAATGTTATTTTAAAAACAGATGTGTTGGGATCTTTGGAAGCAATTTTGGGTGCCATGGAAAAGCTGAAGCATGATCTCGTCACGCTCAACGTCATTCAAAAAGGATTGGGCAACATCACAGAATCAGATATTGAACTCGCAGCCAACAGCAAGCCATCCGTTGTCTATGGATTTAACGTGACCGTGCCAACCTTGGTCGAGTCCAATTCACGTGACAAAGCTGTGGACGTCAAACTTTTCAAAGTTATTTATCACTTGTTTGATGATTTGGTCGGACGATTAAACGCCTTGTTGCCACAAGAAGTTATTGTCACACCATTGGGTCAAGCAGAAACAGCTGCCATCTTCCGCACAGAATCCGGACAAATGATTTTGGGTGTGCGCGTTAAAGAAGGCAAGCTGCAAGCTGGCGCTAAGGTTCGCGTATGGCGTGGAGAAGAACCGGTCGGAGAGGGAATCATTGATTCTCTGCAGTCAGGCAAATCTCCTGTGAAAGAAGTGGGCGCGGGCCAAGAAGGCGGTATGAATTTTAAGGGCAAGGTCAAAGTATTAGTCGGAGATCGACTAGAGGCCTATACCGAAGAATCCAAAACTCGCAAAGTATAATTCACCATGTAACATAAACCCGGCTTCGCCGGGTTTTTTGTCGCTCGTAGATTGATACAAAAGGCGACTAACCAATTTTTTCAAAAGAGATGTGTTGTTCGTGTCCTTGTTCTTGAATGTCCGCGAGCCACTTCACCACCGTCAAATCCGGAAATGAAGCCTTGATAATTGTTTCGGCTTTTTCTAGTTCAGAAACCTGAAACGCATGCTCAGCAGCAATATCCGGGAAAGCGCCATGTCCGCCATACGCTCCGCAATCCATGTGATTCACGAGGTGCACTTCTTCCATTCCATGAAGTTTTTGCGAGAGCTCGATCTGGCGCATGGCAAACGCGCGCGTGGTTTCCTCAAGAATGTTTTTCGCCGCACCAGCAAAAGACACGATGTCGCAATCACCAAGCAAGCCTTGGTCTTCCATAAACTTTTTCAGATCCGGACCAAAGCGAAAATCCATGCAATGAACAATAACGCCGCGACAGGTATGAGACATAGATAAAAGAATAATGAGAGAAAATGATGTGGCGCAGGATACTGGATAAAGGATATTTTTTCAAGAAAAAGCCCCCCGTCGCATAAAGCTTCGGGGGGTGAGGGAAGAGAAGGAGCTAGCAGCACGAAGGAGGTGTGGCAGGCGGAGGAGTCGGAGCGGGCGCGGTCTTCTCCTCATAGAGCAGGGACATGATCCCGTGCACGTGTGCTTCGTCCATGATGGCCAGAAGCGGAGTGACCTTGATGCGCGTGCCAAAGCGTTCGAGAAGCTTGTCCATGGCCACGCACATTGCGCGGTTGATGATCTCGCCTTCGTGCTCAGGCGACTCCGGACGATCTTCGTGTGCGATGCGTCCGCAGTTTGTGTGGAACACGAGAGCGACCTGCTCGGTTCCGTGCAGGCCAAAGTACATGCCGAGATAGTCTAGGATGAGGTTGACTTCTCCTTCATCCCGGACCGCAAGTCCGTACGGACCGCCGGGCAGGATGAGTTGATCGAATCGGACGCCGAGGCCGTAGATGCGCTCAATGGCCTCGGTCAGCCGCATGTGGTCAATCGGACCAGAGAAGCGCCAGTCTCCGCACGAGAACACGGTAAGCTGACAGGCATGCGCGAGGCGTTCTTCGAGAGTCGCAGGTGACGAAGGCGGAACAAGGGTCATGCAGGGCTCCTTGGCTGGAAGGTTCGAGGCGTCTATGGTGCCGAATAAAAACACGCATGTCAATTCTAGGCAGGGCTCTGCATCTTGACGCATCTTGCCTTTGCGAAGGTCGGCGTTTAAGATAGCTACCTGATTCACTCTTTAATTGTGACGTGTACTATGGAGCACATTTTTACGGACGCGAATTTTCAAACAGATGTACTGGCATCGCCCGTTCCTGTGGTGGTGGATTTTTGGGCAGAGTGGTGTGGTCCGTGTCAGATGATGGCGCCCGTTGTGGAAGAAGTGGCAAATGAATTGGCGGATAAGCCGGTTAAAATTGGAAAAATGAATGTGGATCAAAACCAAGCAACTGCAAGCCAGTTTGGCATTATGTCCATTCCAACCTTTTTGATTTTCAAAGGCGGAACAGTGGTTGATCAAATGGTGGGATCCATGACCAAGGAAAGCATGAAAGAAAAGATTTCAAAATATTTGTAATTATGGAACCAAAATCGCTGGCAATTATCGGCTCTGGTCCGGCAGGATGGACGGCCGCGATTTATGCGGCTCGCGCAGATTTGCATCCTGTTGTGTTTGAAGGTCTGCAAGCTGGCGGGCAACTCACCACCACCACAGACGTGGAGAATTTTCCCGGCTTTGCGCAAGGCATCAAAGGGCCAGAACTCATGTCAGCCATGCGCGAGCAAGCCAAGCGATTTGGAACCGAAATAAAGTCGGCCATGGTCGACTCTGTCAAAAAAACAGATCAGGGCTTTGAATTAGTCGCAAATG
>CAYUCD010000070.1:0-4109 GCA_964443265.1 uncultured Gammaproteobacteria bacterium
GCCGTTCTCTCAAACATCGAGGAGTTGAATGGATCCTGGTGAGCCATGTTTTACCCGTTGGAACAGCCGCCTGGATTGCTCATTTTTTCGGTGGTCCAAAATACGCGATCCTGCTCCACGGTCTGGATTTCCGTCTGGCAAAACGTAAGCCATGGCTTTTGCGTCGTGTGTTGCGCGGAGCGAGTCTTGTGATCGCGAATTCTGAATGCGTGGCAAACGAGGTAGAAACGTTTGATCCAAAAATCCATCCGCTCGTACTCACACCAGGCGTTGAATCCATCGCATTTCCAGATCGCGTCTTATCACGCATGGAGTTGGGTGTGCGCAATGACGAATTTGTGATTCTCACGGTTTGTCGTTTGGTTAAACGCAAAGGCGTAGATCAGCTCATTCGCGTGCTTCCATCTTTGCCAGAAAATGTTCGCCTGGTTGTTGTGGGTGATGGAGAAGAGCGATTCGCCTTGGAAGAAATGGCTATTCATAGCGGACGCCGCGTAACCTTTACTGGCGCGATCACAGACGAAGAACGTAATCGTTGGTATGCGGTCGGCGATGTGTTTGCTTTGCCTGCACGCGACCAAGAAGAGGACGTCGAAGGATTTGGTATCGTGTATCTTGAGGCCGCGCTCGCAAATCTTCCGGTGATCGCAGGAAAATCAGGTGGCGTGCCAGAGGCAGTGGCAAATCATCAAACTGGAATTTTGGTTGATGCAGAAGACGCAGAAGCGATCAATGAAGCGCTCCTGCGATGTATTCATGATAAAAGTTTGCGCGAGTCTTTGGGCCAAGCTGGTTGCGCACGCGCCAAAAAAGATTTTGCTTGGAGCGATCGCTGGGAAAAACTGGAGACCATTCTCTCAAAACAAGTGTAACTATGCCGCGCCTCATTTCCATCATTATTCCTGTTTGGAACCATGGCAAAGAATTGCTCGCGTGTTTAGAATCGCTTGAACGCCAGACCTATACAGGATTTGAAGTCATTGCGGTGGATGATGGCTCAACCGATGGCGTCGAAAAAATGCTTGAAGGAAAAGCATTTCCTTTTCCATTTGCGTTTGTACGGCTTGCAGAAAATCGGGGAGCGCCAGCTGCACGTAATGAAGGTGCGCGCCGTGCCGAAGGCGATTGGCTGCTCTTTTTAGATGCAGACGCAGAGCTTCGTCCAACCATGGTCCATACCATGGCAAAAACATTAGAAGAACATCCAGAAGCCGCGTTTGTGTACAGTGATTTTTATTTTGGCCGTGTGTATTTTCAAGGCCAGCATTTTTCTTTCGATGCCCTCAAAAAGAAAAACTATATTCATACAAGCTCACTCCTGCTCCGCGAAGCATTTCCAGGATTTGATGAATCCCTCACGAAATTTCAAGATTGGGATCTGTGGCTGACCATCGCCAAGCGCGGTGGTGTGGGCGTGTGGATTCCAGAGCCTCTCTTTTTCTTAAAGCCGCGCCGAACCGGAATCAGCCAATGGGTTCCATCATTCGCGTATCGTTTGCCCTGGCCCATTTTTGGCTGGACGCCCAAGGTCATCAAAAAGTATCGTGACGCAGAAGCGATTATTCGCACCAAGCATCATCTATGAAGCAAAGGGGAGGACTCTTTTGGATGTGCGCCATCATCTGCGCAGAGGTTATTTCTTTTGCAACCATTTTTCATCCTGCATGGAGCGGGGCCGTCGCAGTATTTCTCGCGCTCCTCGTTTTTTTTCTTGCCTGCACGCGTCCGTGGCTCGCGCTTCCTATTCTTGCCATCGAATTTCTCATCGGTTCCAAAGGCGCTTTATTTAAGCTGGGTGGAAATGAGGTCCGTGATGGAGGTATCTCTGTCAGGATTCTCATCTTCATCGCATTCTTTCTCGGTTGGTTTATTTGGTCTGTCTATCACAACCGCTGGAGCGAATGGAAAACATGGATCAAAGATCGTGGATGGTATTTGGCTTTAGCCCTCCTGGTCTTTTACGCGGTCGTGCTCGGTCTCATCCAAAAATCACCATTCATGTTTGTTGATGCAAACGCGTGGGCAGTGTGGCTCTTGCTTTTACCCGTGATCGATCTCGTGCAATTTGATCGAGAAAAAGTTTGGAACGCTCTGCGTCCAGCGTTGATCGCTGGCTTGATGTGGTGCGGTGCAAAGACCCTCCTCGTCGGCTTCATGTTCACGCATGACATCGCCCACATCAATTCCTCTTTTTATCTTTGGTTGCGCCGATCTGGCGTAGGGGAGATCACCCAAATCACGGATCACGCGTATCGTGTCTTTTTTCAATCACAAATCTATTTTGTTTTTGCTCTGATTTTTTGGGGCGCGAGTTGGATCGAGCGTAAAGCCAAGAAAATTGAACTGATCGCTTTCATCATCGCAAGCGCTGGCTTGCTGTGGTCTTTGTCGCGTAGTTTTTGGTTGGGCTTGGGCGCAGGCTGTCTTGCTCTGCTATGGCTTGCGCGTCATTCCTGGCGTGGTATCGCGCGCTCCATGGTCGTTAGTCTCGTTGCGCTCCTTGTCGGCTCCTGTTTGATTTGGAGTCTTCTCGCATTTCCATGGCCAAATGGAAGTCATGGCCAATCCTTCTGGCAAATGATCGCCGCACGCGTGGAATCAAACGAACCGGGCGCGCTGAGCCGTTGGCAACTTCTGCCAAAGGTGTGGAATAAAATACAAGAACATCCGATTCGCGGCTCTGGATTTGGCGCCACCATCACCTACGCGTCCGCAGATCCGCGCGCACAAAAAGCCGGCGGTCAAGTCACCGCGTATGCGCTTGAATGGGGCTGGTGTGATGTTTGGATCAAATTCGGCATACTCGGTCCGCTTATTTTTGTCGGTCTTCTTTGGTCGTTGATCCGTCGCATCCACAAATCCAATCTTTCGCCAGGGATCAAACATGGCATGATCGCAAGTATGGTGGCGCTCGCTGTCATTCATTTTTTTACGCCATATCTCAACCATCCGCTCGGCATTGCAGCTCTCATTTTTGTGGAAGGAATAATTGAATACAAAAAAGCCCCCTGATGAGTCATCAGAGGGCTTGTAGAAGAAGAGGGGCTACGACGGGAACGAGTGCGCCATGGCCTTGGCAGCAGCGATCCAGCTGTGGATCTCGAGCGTCTGGTGGTCGATCCGCATGGTGTGCGGAATGCCATCCAGAAGGGCTTCGAGCTCCGCGACCGTGGTCAGGCCGGATGCGAACTGCATGATCGCGTTCTGAACCTGGAACCGAGGCTCGCGCAGGACCAAGTGCACAAAGGTCATCCGCCAGATGTAGGTCAGATGCTCGAGCGGATGCGCATCCTCGGCGGGCGGAAGAGGGATGTCGTCTTCACGACTCGTGCTGGGCAGAAGGTTCTCTTCATACGCAGCCTTCTTCTGTTTGACCGAGGAGAGCCTGTAGGCGAGATGACTTGCGTCCGCATATCGGCCAAGGCTGATCAAGAAACCGATGAACCGAGAACAGATGTCCTCGCGAGGAAACACGACCTCGATCTGCGGGATCGCATCGAGCACCGCGCACCGTTGCATGTGCTCCGTGAAAGGATCATCCGCAGCGCGCTTCTCCGTGTAGAGCGCACGAAGCTGCTGCATGGCCGCATGGATCGCTTGCCAAGCCTTGGGGGCATTGGCACGAGGATGCAGGAGCTTGTCGAGCTGCTGGACCAGTTGTTGCGTCTTCTCCTCCAATTTGCGCGTTTGCGCGCGCGTGAGGGTTGGACGACGTTCGCTCAATACGACGATGGCTCCGTCCGGCTGTTCGGGCATGGAGTCTCCAAGGCACAATGGGGTGGTGAAGCCCCGTGGCACCGCTTGATGCGGGATGTGGAAAGAACCTTCAGGATTATACCTGAAACAACAAAAGATACCCTATTTTTCGGATTTTGTCAATCCTCCCTTTTAAGAAAACAAAAAAGCGCCGGACCCGTAGAGCATCTACGAATCCGGCTAGAGCAAGGCACCGCGCCCTGTTGTCATTTGGCCTCCCGTTTCCTGTTGTTGAGCTCGTACCAGAGCTCGGTCAGGTCTGCGTCGCAGATCTCATCCGGAGCCGGACTGGCGTCACGGACCTGGATGACCATGCTCGGATCGCTGTGTTGACGCAAGGCGCCAAGCAGAGC
>CAYUCD010000071.1:0-4106 GCA_964443265.1 uncultured Gammaproteobacteria bacterium
TATGACTAGCAAATTGAAATAACTGCGGGTAAGCTTTATCGAATATATTCACCGCTTAAATTATCATCCTTTTCTTTGATAGAGCCTTTGTTGCGCGCAAAGGTATTTAACACACGCGTTAATGCCGCGCGAAAACCCTGCACATGGGTTCCACCTTCTGGGTTGATGATGTTGTTGGTGAAGGCGTAAAGATTTTCGGCGTAATCATCGATGTATTGCACGCCGACCGAAACCTCGGTTTTATCTACCTGCTTTTCAACAAAAAAGATGTTGTCGTGCTTTGGTTGTTTTTTGTGATTCAAGTGGCGCACGTACGATGGCACGCCTCCTTCAAAATAAAAGCCATAAATATCGTGCTGATCTTTTTGGCGTTCATCGACCACGAATAATTTAATACGCTTTGTGAGGTAGCACTGCTGGCGATAGTGATCGAGCACGCGCTGATAATCAAACGATGTACCCTCTGTGAAAATGGTGCGGTCTGGTTTGAAGATGACGGTGGTGCCGTGACGACGGCTCTTGCCGTTTTGTTTTACTTTGTAGATGGGTTTGCCTTCTTTGTATTCCTGTTGCCATTCTCCGCCATCGCGTTCGACGATCACTTTCATGTGCTCGGACAAGGCGTTGACCACAGATACACCCACGCCGTGCAAACCTCCAGAAATTTTATAGCCACTGTCTTCACCGCCGAATTTTCCACCTGCGTGGAGTTTGGTCATGACCAATTCCAAAGCAGATACTTTGTATTGTTTATGCAAATCAACCGGAATACCACGACCATTATCTGAAACCGAGACATAGTCGTCGGGCAGAAGCGTGATGGTGATTTCGTCGGCGTGGCCTCCCATGGCCTCGTCAAAACAGTTATCTGCGGTTTCACGCAGGAGATGGAAAAGACCATCTGGGCCTGTGGAACCGATATACATGCCAGGACGCTTGCGCACTGGTTCGAGCCCTTCTAATACGGAAATCTGTTCAGCTCCATAGGAGCCGGTTTTGCCTCCAGATCGAGGTTTTTTTTCTTCGTTTTTTGCCATAGATAAGCACCAAGATTTTAGCTGAGAAATTCGGTTCTGGCAAGAGCAAACACGGAGGATTTTGGGGACAAAAAAAGAGCCTTTTTTGGGCTCTTGAGAGAAGGGTGAAATGAAGGTGCGTGTGACTAGCCGCCGTTGGGCTTGGTTCGCGGGTCGTCGCCACGGAAAGGATCCTCTAGCTCACAGAAGGACAAGAAAACGCCCGCTGTCTCCGCGCTCTCTGTGAACGGGCTCGAATCCACACAAGGAATGGCCAGCACATCGCCTGGACGCAACCACGGATGCTGCTTGAACCACTCCATCAGTTTAACTTCGGTAGACACTACACCCCCGAACTGAAGGTACTCTGTACGTACGGCCATGGCCTCTCCTTACTTCTCCCCTGCCTTGGCTTTGTCGTAGAAGATCCAGATCCCCCTCAGATCGCCGTGTCGTAGATCCGAAACAAACTTCATATCAGCGAGCGTCAGGTTGGGATGCGCTTTGAGAAAGCTCGTTATTCTTTCGTCTGCATCCCCCGTTTCGTTGTCATGCTCTACATCTGCACAGATCCACTTGAATCCGACCTTTGGGCCGCGTCTTCTGATTACAGCTCGCGTCTTAGCCATGACCTCCTCCTCACTTCTCCGGATTTGAAGGCGCGTCGTAGAACAGAACGTACTTGGTTGGATTCCCTTGTGCGTCTGCCACGATCACGGGCTTGATGTTTTCGACCTTGAGATCTGGGTGGGCTTCCAGCCAGCACTCAAGGGCTTCGAAGGATGGCGCTTCCTTGACACTGACCATGTACACCTCCTCGTCAAAGGAAGGATCAGAATGCCTTCTCTCTCGGTTTTTGTCAAGGGAATTGGTATACTATGCGCATGCAACCTGAACAACATGAGATAGGTAGCGGTTTAAGCGAGAAACAACTCGGATACGCTTCTTGGTGGGTTCAAAACTCCCCCCTGCTGAAGAAAATCGGGTTTGGTCTTTTGATCACCTTCGCAGCCGTGAATTGGGGTTTTGTTTTTTGGACGCTTCTGGATGGCTTTGTCATTTCCTATCCTCTGGAATCGCGCATTGTTCAACACATTGCGCAAAATGAACTTACCCTCGACACTTTGTTGCAAACCGCACCAAAGCCTGTTCAAACATCAGACATTTCTATTTTCTCTGCTACGGGCAATCGACAAAACTTTCTCGTGCAGATGACAAATGATAATACGCAGTGGTGGGCAGAGTTTACCTATCACTTTACGAATGGGGATGTACAGACGCCGGATCACAAAAGCTATATTTTGCCACAGAGCCAACGCTATCTTACGGAGCTTGGTTGGCGCGGAGCTAGCTTTGGAAATGCGCAACTCGTTATTGATAATGTGCGCTGGCATCGTATTTCTGCGGATGTGGTTGGTGCGGGCAAAGACTATGCGTCGTTTGCCAATGATCGCAACCAACTTCAACTTTTGAATCCAGAATATAAAAACGATTTGACGATTGGCACGCAGACGATTGGACGGACGAATTTCACCCTCACGAATCCAAGCGGATTTGGTTTTTGGGAGGTTGAGATCACGGCGATTTTGTATCGCGCTGGTTCAGCGGTTGGTGTTACTTCTATCGTGGAACGAACCATCAAGCCCGGAGAAACACGACCCATCACCATTGACTGGTTTGAAAATCTTCCTGGCGTTTCAAAAACCGAACTTCAAGCCAATGTGAATGTTTTGGATCCTTCTGTGTACCTTCCGAGCTCCAAGTTCACCAAATAACATCCGTCTGCTAGGCTTTGCCCATGCGGCGATTCTTAGAACTTCTTGAACATTTTGACTGGGCGCTTTTGACGTTCGCGGTTACGCTTGCAGCTATTGGTCTTGTGGCGATTTATGGCATTGGCACGTCTCGCGATCCGATTGATTTGCTTCCGTTTTATAAACAATTTGCCGTGACCGTGATTGGCCTTGGCATGGTGTTTGGATTTTTGTTTATTGATTACCGCCATTTACGTTCGTACAGTTTTATCCTCTATCTTTCGGGCATTGCCATCCTCTTCCTTGTCTTACTTATTGGACGCACGGTTCATGCAACACAAGGTTGGTTCCGCTTGGGCAATCTTTCGTTTCAACCGGTTGAATTGGCAAAAGTTTTTCTCACGATTTATCTTGCGGCGTTTTATGCACGCCTGGGGCATCGGCGTCTTTCGTGGCGTATTTTTTTAATGAGCGGAGGCGCGACGCTGGTTTATGTCTGCCTCGTGCTTCTTCAACCTGATTTTGGATCAGCCATGATTCTTGTTGCGATCTGGTGCATCCTTTCGCTCTTTGCAGGGCTTCCTCGGCGCGTTGTTTGGATCCTTCCTCTGGTCGGCGTTGTTCTTGGAGCGGGTGTTTGGATGTTTGGACTCAAGCCGTATCAGCGTGCACGCTTTAACACGTTTCTCCATCCGCAAGCAGACACGCAAGGCGCGAGCTACAATGCCATGCAGGCGCGTATTGCGATTGGATCTGGAGGATTGTTTGGCAAAGGCATTGGTGAAGGATCGCAGGCGCGACTACGCTTTCTTCCAGAAGCGGCCACAGACTTTATGTTTGCGGTGTTAGGCGAAGAACTTGGACTTCTAGGCGTTACACTGATCTTGAGTTTATTTGTTTTGATGCTCGTTCGTTTTGTGCGCCTTGCCTATGAGTCAGAAGATGATTTTGCTGCCCTGCTACTGATTGGTCTCGCTGGTATTTTTTTGATTCAAGTTCTTGTTAACGCTGGCATGAACCTTGGACTCATGCCGATCACAGGTATTCCGCTCCCCTTTCTCTCATCTGCGTCTTCCTATCTTTTGGTGGCCTTTTTTGCCATTGCGATTGCAGAAAGCGTGGCTGCCAGACGAAGAAGTGGTTTTATTGAGGCGTGATCTTGAACAAAAACGGTTAAACAGTTATGATCTGGCGCGTTGGTTGTGGCGGATCCGCCTGATTCGAATAAGCCTGGCGAAGGCGGGTATCGTATAGTGGCTATTATGAGTGCTTCCCAAGCACTAGAGACGGGTTCGATTCCCGTTACCCGCTCCACACTTCGTCAAGGCTTCGTGTG
>CAYUCD010000072.1:0-4062 GCA_964443265.1 uncultured Gammaproteobacteria bacterium
TAATTACAGTCCAGTTGGCCAGGGGTAGGGAGTCGGGCTCTTGAACTTTGACCTGTGTAAGTTCGAGCGAATTGGTTTTTCGGCATACTTTTTGATCGTGCAGGATTATATTGTTTGGGTAAAGGAACACGGTGTGATTGTGGGGCCTGGACGTGGCTCTGCCGCCGGTTCTGTTGCTGCCTACGCGCTGCGTATCACCAACCTGGATCCGTTGCGATATGGCCTGCTTTTTGAGCGATTTTTGAACCCAGACCGTATTTCCATGCCTGATATTGATACGGATTTTGATGATGTAAAACGCAAAGATGTGATTGAGTATGTAACGCAGAAATATGGCAAAGAGCGCGTGGCTGGAATCATCACGTTTGGAACCATGGCGGCGCGTGCTGCAGTGCGCGATGTTGGTCGTGTCTTGGGGTTCACGTTTCAAGAAGTGGATCGTGTGGCAAAAGTGATTCCTCCGCCGGTTCAGGGCAAACATATCCCTTTGAAGATTTCGATTGAAGAAGCACCAGAGTTGAAAGCTTTGTATCAAGGCGATCCGCGCATTCATCAGTTGATTGATTTTGCGATTCAATTGGAAGGGACTACGCGACATGCTTCACAACATGCGTGTGGCATTGTGATCGCTCCTCGTCCGCTTGTTGAGCTCACACCACTTCAGAAGGCCCAAGGTGGAGATGTGGAGCAGGTTGTTCAGTATTCTCTTCATCCGGTTGAGGCAGTTGGAATCTTGAAAATGGACTTTTTGGGTCTTTCCAACCTTTCGATTATCCGTGATTGTTTGGAGATTATGGAGGCGGTTCATCAAGTGAACATAAATATTGATCAAATCCCTTTGGATGATGCAAAGACGTTTGAGCTTTTGGGTCGAGGAGAGACAACCGGTGTTTTTCAGCTCGAATCAGACGGGATGAAAAAGTATATTCGCGAGCTTAAGCCAACAGCCATTGAAGACATTATTGCCATGGTGGCGTTGTATCGTCCGGGTCCCATGCAGTTTATTGAGTCGTTTATTGCGCGCAAGCATGGAAAGGAAAAGATTTCGTATTTGCATCCACTGACTGAGAATGCGTTGAAAAATACGTACGGGATTCCGGTGTATCAAGAGCAGGTCATGCAAGTGGCAAAAGACATGGCAGGTTTTACCGGAGGCCAGGCTGATACGTTGCGCAAAGCCATGGGAAAAAAGATTGCGAAACTCATGGCTGAGATGCGCGAAAAGTTTATTTCCGGTTCCATAAAAAACGGTGTAGATCAAAAGGCAGCAGAGGCTATTTTTCAACAATTTGAAGAATTTGCGGCGTACGGATTTAACAAGTCGCATGCAGCTTGTTATGCCCTTATTGCGTATCAAACCGCGTATTTGAAGGCACATTGGCCTGAGTGTTTTATGGCTGCGCTGCTTAATTCTGATTGTCAGAATTTGGATCGCATTATGATTGAGGTAGAGGAGTGCCGTCGCATGGGCATGCATGTGATGCCTCCGGATGTGAATGAATCCTTCAAACTTTTTTCTGTGGTAAAAGGCCAGCAGGTTTTGCGTTTTGGATTGCTTGCGATTAAAGGGCTTGGTGAGGATGTGGTGGAGTCGATTATTCTTGAAAGAAAAACAAACGGCGCGTTTAAAGATCTTGCAGATTTTTCCGAGCGCATCCAAGGCAAGAATTTTAACCGGCGTTCTTTGGAAGCGTTGATTCGATCCGGAGCTCTGGATCGGTTTGAAGATCGCAATGTTTTGTTCTTCAACATCGACACGATTTTGGATTACCACAGACGATTGACACAAGAGGCGTCGTCCGGACAATTTAGTCTTTTTGCCTTTTCAAGTTCTGCTCCCCGAACATCTTTAGTACTCAAACCAGCGCCACCTGCCACGCAACGTGAAAAATTGAGTTGGGAAAAAGAACTACTAGGTCTTTATGTTTCAGCACATCCGTTTCGCGAATATGGCGAAAGGCTCCAAGGTTTGTTTACGCCGATCAACGAGCTCTTCACAAAAAAGAAGGAGAAAAGCGTGCGGGTTGGGGGAATGATCACGCTTTCTAAGCGTATTTTGACGAAAAATGGGGAACCAATGGTGTTTGCGAAGCTGGAAGATTCAACCGGAGATATTGAAGTTGTGGTTTTTCCTCGTATTTATCGCGAAAAGCCAGAGATTTGGGAAGCGGATCATGCGCTTGTGATTGCTGGACGCGTCCAAGAAAAAGAAGGGGATCTCAAGTTTTTGGCAGAAACAGGGTATGAGCTCACGCCAGATAATATTGATGAGGTCGCGAATTACATCAAAAAGCCAGGATCTGTTTTGTTTGATGATGGAGCTGGCGCTCGGCCTATCCAAGCCGTGAATTTGTATTTGCGAGCGCATTTGCCAGAGTCAGCGCTTCAAAAAATGAAGGCGATGTTGGATTTACATCCTGGGCAATATCGGGTTTTCTTTACGTTTGATGAGCCGACAGGACGGCAAAAGATTCTGACCAACTATAAAATTGCGTTTGATGAATTGATCGCAAAAGAGATTGAGGGTGTTATCGGGCCGGACACGGTCAAGGTTGAGATATAAAAAGACCCCCTTCGCACAAGGCTTCGGGGGCTAGAGAGGGGAAAGAGCTACTTGGTTTTTCCGTCTGCGAACATGGTCGTTCGTTTTGCGCGTTCCGCTTGAGCGCGGAAGATGCAGTTGGCGCCATCGTGCTCTGGATCGTTGCAACCCGAGCAGATGTTCACGGGCGTGTAGGAGGCGAGTCGAGCGCCGCAACAGCGACACCGAGCGTCTTTCTTCTGGCTTGGCTGCGAACGTCTCTGACTTCCTTGCGCGTCTTGGAATTCTTGGACGGCTCCGCCGATTGCGTGAGAGCGACTCCACTCGTGGCCTAGGTGCGGGAATTTATCACTCATCCGAGCTCCCTTCGTCAGCCCGTGGGCTGAAGATCCTTGTCGCTCGGATGCATCATGGCGGACCTGGCTTCCAGTGTGCGGCGTTTGAACGGACACAGCTTTTTCGCACCGTGGTTTTCACACCCTGAGCAGACGTGGCGACGACGTCCGTTACGAGGACGTCCGTGCGCTACTCGCCGCTTTCCGCAGATCTTTCCTCCGCAACACACGCAGAATTCGGTCAAAGGACTCTTGTTGCTCTCTGACGACCAGCCGAGCGTTTCCTGAATGAGCCCCAAGCCTCCAGAGGCAAGGGATTCAATGGAGCGCGACGACGTTGAATGAACAGGATTCCCCATGTGCCCTCCTCGTCAAATGACTGCGACGTCTTCCCTTTGAACGACGACAGAGAAGCGTAGGATAAAAGCCCGCAGACGTCAAGCTAGAAGGATGGTATACTTTCTGGGTCATGCGCATCTCTTTTCATGGCGCGACCCGTGAAGTCACAGGGTCTTGTTCTTTGGTTGAAACGTCTCGCTCACGGGTCTTGGTTGATTGCGGTATGTTTCAGGGCGGAGCTTTTGCAGAGGCGCGGAATTTTGAGGCTTTTGAGTTTGATCCTTCCACGATTGATGCGGTTATTGTCACGCATGCGCATTTAGATCATACGGGCCGTCTCCCCAAGCTTGTTCGCGAGGGATTTCGCGGTCCTATTTTTTGTACGGCTCCGACCATTGATCTGACGAAATTGATTTTGGAAGATGCGGTTCATATCATGCATGATGAGTTCAAACGCGAATATCGGCCACCGTTGTATGAAAAGAAAGATGTAGAAGAGGCCGTGTCTTTGATGCGAGCGTTTGATTACAGCGAGTTTCAATCTCTTCAAGATCTTTCTTTTCGCTTTCGCGATGCAGGTCATATTTTTGGCAGTGCCTTTGTTGAGACGAAAGAAACAGGGGGCGCGCATGTGACTTTTTCTGGCGATATTGGAAATGAGCACGTTCCTATTTTGCGTCCTACTGCACAGCTCGCAGAAACAGATGCGCTGATTCTTGAATCTACGTACGGTAATCGCATTCACGAAGATGAATCAACGCGCGTGGACAAATTGCCAGAAACGGTTATTAAGCCAGCGGCCCGGGGCGGTTGTCGCAGGCGATGGGGATCACCAAGGCGCTGGAT
>CAYUCD010000073.1:0-3942 GCA_964443265.1 uncultured Gammaproteobacteria bacterium
AATAATGAAATGGTTTTCCGCCTTCACCAACGCGTAGTGTTTTAGATTTATCTGGCAAACGAGAAAAAAGAATGCGTCCGCGAGAATCAAGTTTGATCGCAATGGCTGTCAACAGCATGAGCGGAGAAAAAATCACGATCAACAAGCCAGAAACAAGCAAATCAAACAAGCGTTTCATCACACGGCCCCATCCATCCAGGGGAGTGCGCTTCACTTCAATGATCGGAATCCCGCCTGTGGTTGCCACCTCAATGCGTGTGAAGCGGGCCGCAAATGAATCTGCCAAATACCAGAACTGCAAATGTTGTTCTTCAGCAAACGCGATCACTTCTAACGCCTTTTCCTTTGCAATCTCTGGATCTGCAAGCAAAACACCAGACAGTCGCCCTGCCTGCCAAAGATCAAACAAGTCCTGTTTCACGGATTCGTTCCAGGTCTTCAGAGATTTAACAACGGTAAATCCATTCGCAGGATGCAAACGATAAAATTTCACAATCTCTTCCGCGGTTTTTCCATGTCAAATCACGGCAATACTCAAATGCCCAACACGTGCAGACAAAAGCCAGTAACGAATAGCACGCAAAAGCAAGCGAGCAATCCAAATATAAAGGATAGCAACACCCCAAGCTGCCAAAACAATAAAACGAGAGGTAGTAACTTGGCGTTGAAAAAAGACAATGGCGATCACAACCATGATGCCAGCCGTCGCAGAAAGAATGATGCGCCCGAGTTCATTCCAGAGTTTTGGGGCGCGTGTTGAGTACAGGCCAGCAAGCGCAAAAAATAACATCCAAATCAATGTGAGTGAGCCAGCTGTAATCAAATATTGTTCAAAAGGAACGTTCGTGAGAATTGGACGAATGGTCGTAAAAAATTTTGAAAAACGGAGAGCATACGCCGTAATCGCCGCGCTCATGAGCGCAAGAAAATCCAAAGGCAGTTTTAACACCGTAAACGTCAAATCAATTTTTCGCATACAATCGTCTCTAGTGTATCGCTTTTTGCCTCCTCGCGCGAGAAAAAGAAAACCCCCCGTCGCTATACCCCTTCGCGTAAAGCTATGGGGGATCTTCGAAAGCTATGGGGGGGGAAGGAAGAAGGGGCTAGTGGTGCGTACCACCGAAGTAGTTCAGCACGTGCGCGGGTTTCTTGAGATGAGCAACGAGCTCTTGTCCACGGAACTCCGTGACCGATCCCTCGTTCACATCTGAATAGGCAAGACCCTGATCCTCGTCCACAAAGGTGAAGCCTCCTAGGAAGCGTCCTTCTTGATAGAACGCGCGGAGAGATCGCCCCAAGAACGAATAGATGGCTCGTGGATGAACACGACACGTAGGAAGTAGATGTCCGCGCCACTGCATGTCCCAGTGACGTCCCACGTCATCCTGGTCCAGGGTTGCTTGCCCGCTCAGTGCGCGTGGACCAATGCACTCGTCAAGACGAAAGAGAAACGAGCCCTCGCGATGCTCGAAGAGAACGCGCCCAGAGGCGAAATCTGCAACCTGCATACCTCTGCAAGCATAAGCCTGCTTGGCACGAACAATGATGCCCGTTAGGTCTCCCGGGCTAAGTCCTTGAACAGGTTGAACAAGCGCGTCCGACCGTGGTGGCATAGAGCCTCCTCCTATGGGAAAGACCGAGCACGCAGTAAATCAATTATTCGTATGATGGTCAAGCGAAAACAGGGGAGGGCAACGTATTTTTCTTTTGCGACGCTTGCACAAAGCAGGTACAATAAACCACATGTCAAAACTTTCATCGCATTTGCGAACCTATCTCGAATATCTGGAAGTAGAAAAAGGAAGATCTATCCTGACCGTGCGAAATTACGAATTTTACCTCAAGCGATTTTTAGAATGGGCAAAAGATCCAGACATGCACGAAGTGGATCAAAATATGATCCATAATTTCCGTTTGTTTCTCAATCGGCTCGCCAATCGTGAAGGAGGATCCTTGCGTAAAAGCACGCAAAACTATCATCTCATTGCTCTGCGTTCCTTCCTCAAATTTTTAGCCAAGCGCGATATCAAGGTCATGGCTTCAGAAAAAATAGAACTCGCAAAACAAGGCTCGCGCGATGTGCAGTTTTTGTCAGGCGATGATTTAAGCCGGTTATTGGAAGCACCAGACAACGCAGACGCATTGCCCATCATAAAAGCCAGAGACAAGGCGATTCTCGAGCTCTTTTTTTCAACCGGTATGCGCGTGTCAGAGCTCGCAAACCTCAAGCGCGATCAAATTCATCCGCATCGCGACGAGATAACGATCCGTGGCAAGGGTGATAAAACGCGCATTGTCTTTTTATCGCATCAAGCGCGCCACGCCATAAAAGAATATTTAGAAAAACGCCAAGACGATGCCCCGTTTGTATTTGTGCGCCATGATCGCGCAAGCGGGGGACAAGAAATCAGTCCGCTGACCCCACGTTCCATGGAGCGCCTGGTTCATCACTACTCCATTGCCGCAGGTATTCCAAAAAAGATCACGCCACACACGCTTCGCCATTCCTTTGCCACAGATTTATTGATGAATGGAGCAGATCTGCGCAGTGTTCAATCATTGCTCGGACACTCTTCCATCACGACCACGCAGATTTATACGCACATCACGAATCAGCAGTTAAAAGATGTATACAAAGCGTTTCACGGAAAGCAAAGAGATGATGAGAAATAAAAAAAGGCAGCTTCGAGGAGCTGCCTATTGAGACGAAAGCGAAAGGGAGATGCGATTGGATCAGTTGGGCGTGTATCGTCCTCGCGGCTGATTCAGGAGGCGACGGGCTCGCTCGGCGACGGCCGTCATACTCTCGGCGAGCGCAAACAACTCGTCAGCGTTGACGTCCCTGCCCGGAACCATCTTCTTCAGATGGATCTGGTCGCCGTAGAATTCGAAGTTGGATAGAATGCGCTCGAGCAGTCCACGATCGCCCGCCAGCTGTTTGTCGCGCGAGTACGTTTCCCAGGTTGCGACCTCGCGGAGCTTTCTCTCGAGCCACTCAGTGCCCTGGTAGAGCTGGTCGTAGCTTCTCTTGTCGATGATGCCGGTCACGTAACTTGGCATGTTGTCCTCCTCTAGGTAGATGTGTCGCTCTTGACCAATCGATCCCAATCGATCCCATGGAAGCCTCTTTTGTTGTTTCGCGTTGTCGAAGATCGAAGAAGGAACCTACCAAAAAAAAGGAAGGTCGTCAATCCCAAGGAGACAACGAAAGAGAGGCCGGCGGTCTTGCCATAACGCAAAGGAATTGATACATTTCTGCCACTCAAGAGCAAGAAAAAAAGAGATTCGGTCGGGCTATATCTTCGCTTCGCTTGATATAACCCCTCCTCGCTCGCAATCGTGATCAAGCAAGCTTGTCACGTTGCTCGCTCGTCGGGCTATAGCGCAGTTGGTAGCGCGCTTCGTGAGGGAGTTGCGGTGAGCAAGCGGAACCGCAACGAGGCCGCGAGTTGAAATATGTGTCGGGCTATAGCGCAGTTGGTAGCGCGCTTCGTTCGGGACGAAGAGGTCGCGAGTTCGAGTCTCGCTAGCCCGACACATATTTGAACACACATATTTTAACCAAAAACCACCCAGGGAGGGTGGTTTTTCCTTTTCTTCCTTCTCTTGACTTTTTTTAAAATAAAGAGTATAAAAACTCGTTCTTTCACATCCCAGAGGAGGGAGTCATGTACATCATCATCTACCGTGTGAACAACGAACTCTTCGGGGTTCTGCACCGCTGGAGTCGCGATCCCCATGACCCGTGCGTGGAGGAGGAAGATATCCAGCCAGCCATCAGGCTCTCGCGCTGGTGCCCTTTCCAGAACCTCAGCAAGTTCGGACTCTCAAAGGGCGATCCTGTGCAACTCACGTTCAACGAGTCAGGAGAGATCGTGGCCTTTGGTCGCGTGAATGAAACTCATATCTGGAAAAAGCCCATCACCCCAGGAGGCCAAAAAA
>CAYUCD010000074.1:0-3924 GCA_964443265.1 uncultured Gammaproteobacteria bacterium
AAGCTCCTCCGTTGATCGGGGGAGTTTTTTTTGTCGCTCCCACGAAGGCGGGAATCCAGCCCTGCTCCCAAGCTTTCTTTATCTCGCGTAGCCCACACGTAGCTTTAGCGAAGTGGGGTTGACGTCTTACCAAAGGAATGATACAGTCTGGCCGCAAACGAGGAGGGGAAATAAGGGAATGAACACCCGTATTTCCTAAGGAAAATCGTTTTTATCATGTCAGGTGTACACAAAAAGTAGGCAATTCCTCCGGAACGAGCTTTCGCGGAGGATTTTCGCTTTCTTTTTTCATTCATCACAACGCGTGCCACTCTCCTCTGTACGGTCACCGAGAAACCCCGGCTGATGGGTCGCTTTCTCCTCGGTCTTGTGCGGAAGAGTGTCATGCTTCATCTCATCGCCCATGTCTGCGATGCAGTTTCGCCGGCAGCCTCTCAAAGAGACCGAACGTCGGTATTTTACCGCCGCTCGTGATGCCATGGCGCTTCCGGATCTCATCGAGATCCAAAAAACCTCATACAAGTGGTTTTTGGATCAAGGAATCCGTGAATTGTTTAAAGAGATCTCTCCGATCAAGGATTTTATCGGACGAGATCTTGAATTGTATCTCGTCGATTATTTGTTCGACGAACCAAAGTTTGATGAAAAGACGTCTAAGGCCAAAAACGTAAACTACGAAGCGCCTTTGCGTGTCAAAATGCGTTTGATCAACAAGCGCAATCAAACCGAGAAAGAACAGGAAGTGTATTTAGGTGATTTACCTCTCATGACCGATCGAGGCACGTTTATCGTAAACGGCATTGAGCGCGTCGTGGTCAGCCAATTGGTGCGTTCTGCCGGTGCCTTCTTTTTAGCTGAGCCAGTACATGGCCGTCGCTACTACGGAGCCAAAATCATTCCTAATCGTGGTGCCTGGTTAGAGTTTGAAACAGACACGAACAATGTGATCTGGGTCAAAATCGATCGCAAACGCAAAGTCGCGGCAACCGCACTTTTGCGTGCGTTTGGTATGGGCAACGAAGAGGACATCAAAAAATTGTTTACAGACGTGGATGTGCATCCATTGAACCGCTACATTGAATCCACGTTGCACAAAGATATCTCCAAAACAGAAGAAGAAGGTGCGATCGAAGTCTACAAGCGCATTCGTCCAGGTGATCTCGCAACCGCAGATAACGCGCGCTCGTTGATTCAATCCATGTTCTTCAATTTCGATCGCTATGACTTGGGCAACGTCGGTCGTTACAAGTTCAACCAGCGTTTCGGATTGCAATCTGATCACGAGTTTGTCACCAAAGAAGAAAACCGCATTTTGACCAAAGAGGATCTGATTCAGATTTTGCGTGAATTGATCCGTTTGAATATCAGCCAAGAAGAACCAGATGATGTGGATCACTTGGGCAATCGTCGCGTGCGTGCCGTCGGTGAGCTTGTGCAGAGCCGTTTCCGCATTGGTCTCGCTCGCATGGAACGCATTGTCAAAGATCGTATGTCCACATTGGACATCACGAGCTTGAGCCCAGCCCGCTTGATCAACGCGCGCCCAGTTATCGGCGCAGTGCGCGAGTTCTTCATGAGCTCCCAGCTCTCACAATTCATGGATCAAGTGAATCCATTGTCTGAGCTCGAACACAAACGCCGCTTATCAGCCATGGGTCCTGGAGGGTTAACACGCGAACGCGCGGGCTTTGATGTACGTGATGTGCATCGCACCCACTACGGTCGTATTTGTCCAATCGCCTCTCCAGAAGGTCCAAACATCGGGTTGGTGGGCCACTTAGCCTGCTATGCGCGTATCAACGACTACGGCTTTATTGAAGCGCCATACCGAAAAGTAAAAAACTGGGCAAAAAATGACGGCAAAGATGTGATCGGCGAAACCTTGCGCGTGGATGTAAGCGATGGCGAAGGTAAAGTGATCGCAAAAGCCGGCGAAGAGGTGGAAAAGAAATCCGCCGAAGCCCTCAAAAAAATCTCCATCGACAAGTTGCCGATTGTCCCGCGTGTCACGCGAGAGATCGTGTACTTGAACGCCTTTACCGAAGAGCGCGGAACCACAGCACCAGCTACAACCGCTATCGGAAAAGACGGCCGTTTCTTAACCGAACGTGCCAGCGCCCGTAAAAATGGAGAACCAACCGTGGTCGATGTGCACGAAATTGATTATGTGGACGTGTCTTCCAAGCATATTTTGTCCATTGGTACCTCGTTGATTCCATTCGTGGAGCATGATGATGGTCACCGTGCGTTGATGGGAACGAACATGCAACGCCAAGCGCTTCCATGTATCAAACCAGACGCCCCAATCGTTGGAACTGGTGTGGAACGCCGTGCAGCCATCGATTCTGGTCACACCATGATCGCCACCGAAGACGGTGTGATTGTGTCTGTGTCTGGCAATCACATTGAATTACAAACAGAAGAAGGAAAGATCAATCGTTACGACTTGATCAAGTTCCAGCGCTCCAACAGCTTAACCTGTATCAACCAGCGTCCAGTCGTGAACAAGGGGCAAAAGGTGTTTGCAGGAGAAGTGTTGGTTGATGGCACCACGTGTCAGCGCGGAGAATTGGCCTTGGGTCAAAACCTCTTGTGTACGTTCTTGAGCTGGGATGGATACAACTATGAAGACGCCATTATTTTGAGCGAGCGTCTCGTTCATACGGATCGTTTCACTTCCATTCACATTGAGAACTACACACTCGATGTTCGCGACACCAAACTTGGTCCAGAAGTCGTGACCTCAGATATTCCAAACGTCTCCGAAGAAAAGATGCGCAACCTCGATGAACAGGGAATCGTGCGCATTGGTGCAGAAGTCCGATCCGGCGACATTTTAGTCGGAAAGATCACACCAAAAGGAGAAACGGATTTGTCCGCAGAAGAAAAATTATTGCGCGCCATTTTCGGTGAAAAAGCCCGCGACGTCCGCGATTCTTCCTTGTATTTGGAACACGGAGAAAAAGGAAAAGTCTTGAACGTCAAAATCTTTTCACGCGAAGCAGGCGATAGACTCCAGCCAGGCGTTTTGCGCCAGATCGTCGTGTCTGTTGCAGATCTACGTAAGATCCAAGGAGGCGATAAGCTTGCCGGTCGTCACGGAAACAAAGGTGTTATCTCCAAAATCGTGCCAATCGAAGACATGCCGTTCTTGGAAGATGGAACACCTGTCGACATCATCTTGTCTCCACTCGGTGTGGTCTCTCGTATGAACTTGGGTCAGATTTTGGAAACGCATTTGGGTCTAGCAGCCAACGCGCTCGGGTACACGGTTGCCACGCCTGTGTTTGATGGCGTGCCAGAAAACACGATCCGCGAACAATTACGCGAAGCTGGATTCCCAGAAGATGGAAAGATCGCGTTGTTTGATGGTCGTACCGGAGATCGCTACGACAACAATCCAACCGTTGGTTACATCTACATGTTGAAGCTGAACCACATGGTGGAAGATAAGATTCACCAGCGCTCCATTGGTCCGTACTCGCTCATCACGCAACAGCCATTGGGTGGAAAAGCGCAATTTGGAGGTCAGCGTTTTGGAGAAATGGAAGTGTGGGCGCTCGAAGCCTATGGCGCAGCGCACACCTTGCAAGAAATCTTGACCATCAAATCAGACGATGTGCCAGGACGTTCCAAAGCATACGAATCCATCATTAAAGGAGAACCAATTCGCAAAGTAAACGTCCCAGAATCCTTCAATGTCTTGGTTCGCGAATTAAAAGGCTTGTGTTTGGATGTGGAATTGTTGAAAGAAGGAAAGCGTATTGAAGAATCAACACCACGCCCAGATCACTTAAAAGCCAAAGCACCATTGGTCAATAACCCTGATGAAGAATGGGGACCAGTGCCGGCTGAATTCTAACTCACCACACGAATACTATTATGGCGTTTTTCCAAACTGAGAACATCAAAACAACAGATTTT
>CAYUCD010000075.1:0-3908 GCA_964443265.1 uncultured Gammaproteobacteria bacterium
AACACCCGGTGGAACCTCCTGTCGTGACTCCAGATGTGGTACCCACCTCCACTATTCCTGTTGTGGATATCCCAACATCGACTACCCCTGTTATAGAAACTCCAACATCTACAGAGCCAGAAGCCTCAACATCCACCGCTCCAGTTATAGAGCTTGAGCCTGTTGTAACTCCTATATCGACTCCGGAAGCGCCTCCTATTGATGGTTCTTCTACTTCGACGGCGACCCCTTGAAATAATTCCGAGACCGAGGCGGTCCCTGTGCTATACTAAGCGCAACTTAACGTCTTTTATCTATGACTGTGAATTTTTTACGTAATGTCCGTTCAAAGGCTGCGTCCGGAGTGGTCAAGCCTTTGGTTCTTGGCCTTGTTATCGGGGTGTTTGTTCTTGCTACGGCTGGTGTTTTTGGCATCCGAGCTTTGATTGCTTATGGTAAGTCAAAAGAAAATGCTCAATTGATCATGAAGGTTGGTAAGCTTGTTCCCATTAATCTCAAGGAACAGCCTCTTATTGCAACGGTCCGAGACGCAAAAATGGTTCGTGAGCGCAATCCTTATTTTTATCAGAATGCGCGCCAGGGAGATCGTGTGTTGATCTGGACGGATAAAGCAGTTCTGTATTCTGAAACCGAAGATCGTTTATTGGCTGTTATGCCTGTGAATGTTGTTCGCGCTGCTGCTGCGACCACGTCTACGACTCCCGTGATAGAGAAAGCGAAGATCGAAGTTCGTAATGGGACAGGAAAAGCTGGATATGCCAAAGCCATGTCTGATCAACTAAAGGCCGTAGGATTAGATGTTTCAGCTATCGGAGAGGCAAAAGCAAAGACTTATCAAAAGACTATTATTATTAAAGTTAGCGCTCAGGAATTACCAACAACTCTTGGTACATTACAGAAAGCGACTGGAGCTTCCGTTGTTCCAGCGATTGCATCAGAAGGGGAAGTAAAGGCTGACTTTTTGGTCATCGTAGGCGCGGATTTTAAGAAATAGTATGACTCGAGCCGCACGCTTGGCTCATTGGATCGGCATTCCACTTGTTGGGATCGGTCTTTTGTTGGGCATTTATTTTTCTTGTGTATCAACAAGAAAAGGTGTTTATGCAGTGTTTTTGACCAATGGAAGCGTTTATTTTGGTACGATTTCTAAAGAGCGCGGAGATCGAATTTTGATTAAGGATGTGTTTTATCCCCAAAAAAAAGAGATGGCGGATCAAAACAGCTCTGTTGAGCTTGTGAAATTAGGCAGCGGAGAGATGCATCAACCAGAAGATTGGATGGAGATTAATCGCGCGCAGATTCTTATGCTCGAAAAAATAGGCGAAACGAGCAAGGTGATGCAGGCGATGCGATCGTATAAGAAATAATGAAATAAAAATCCCCCCGGCTGAGCCAGGGGGATTTTTTTCAGTTGAAGAGATTTTTGAGCCATCGGGAGAGCCGTCCTTGTGGTTTTGGTGGGGGAAGCGGTTTATCCACGATCATTGTGCCTGTGTTTTCTCTTGTCCCAATTTCTTGTTTTCTTGGAGGTGCTGCTCTTTTTAAGGCGGCTATTTCTGGAGAGATTTCCCGAATCCCTCCTTGAAATTGCTCGACAGGTTTTGTCACGGCGACGCCTCCATCTTGGATGATTCGCGCATTTGGATTTTCAACGATGATGCGTTGGTTCGCGGCGGATTTTTTTATTTCAGGTGGACGTGACCAGTTAAGAGGCGATTGCGCTACGCCTTGGGGTGCTCGTCTTGTTTGCTGTCCATCTTCGATCACCAGTGCGTTATTAATATCGTGTCCTTGTGTCATCCCATTTATTGCCGCGCTGTATTCTGCGATCCGCGCGTCTTGTTCTGCTTTATCTAAGCCTTGGAGGTGTTGGACCCTTTTTTGCGCTTCTAAATAGCGTTGTTTTGCTGCGGCTGCATCAGGTTTCGCTTCGGCTTTCTTTGGCTTTTCTGCAGCAGCTCGTTCTGCAGCGAGTTGTCGATTGATTTCTGCGGTATTGATCTGGATTGCTCTTGTTTCAAACGGAGGCATAAGATGCTGATTAGGGTTCTAACGTTGGAGTTGGTTTCACTTTTTTAAGAGAGAGAATTTCTTTGAGAGTTTCTCTGGAAACACCACCAAAGATAAGAATAAAGATTACATAGACGACTATTCCACTTAGGATAGGGATCGGCAACCAGCATGATTTTGTGTACCAGACAACGATACCCATTAAGAGTGAGGCGAGACAGGCGGCAAAAAATGGCCGACCATTGAGAGAGAAAGATGATTTGACGCGTGTCATGAAAAACGATCCTAAGAAAATCGCGCCTTCAGAGGCAACTGTGAGCCATGCTGCAGCCCACATCCCATATGTTGGAATAAAAAGGAGATAGCCTGCCAATGTGACGAGCGCTACCCCTATGTAGATAGGTAGCATTTTCTTTTGCGCGTTTAAGGCAACGATTGCATGAGAATATACGGTGTTAACGTAAATGATGCCCACAGCAACGATCAATATTTTTAGAACATCACCCGCTAGCGCAAAATCTTTTCCAGCGATTACACTCATGATTTCTTTTCCCAGAATGATTGTTCCAACCATCATGGGAATGACAAGAAGAAGCATGAGATCTGTTGATCGAGCCAGGAGTTTTCCGAAGGCTTCTTTTGCTTGTCCGGCCCAATGTTTAGAGAGAATTGGCAATAAAACGCCTGCGTACATGAACGGAATTGTTACTAAAATATCGAGAACGCGATAGGCGGCTCCGTAAATACCCACTTCTGCCTGTGTGCGGACTAAGGAAAGAACAAAAGTATCTGCTTTGTAGTAAATGAGATTAAAGGCAATGGAAAGACCTATTGGCCAAGATCGTTTGAGGGCGATCAGCCAAAACGCTGGATCCCAATTCCAGTAGAGTCCGCCCAGTGGGCGTGCGTATAAAAAATTGACGAAGAAGTTTGCAAAACTTCCAAGTGAAACCCATAACACGATCGGTACAAGACCCCAACCGACTTTGATGGCGAGAATTAAACCTATTAATAGAACAACACGGCCAAGAATTTCTCCTATGGCAGCCATGTTCATTTTTAGATGCCGTTGTTCTAAGCCTGTTACGACTTGATTAAGTGCTGGAAAGAAGAAAGAGCCTGTAAGAGCAATGATGGCGAGTTTGAGTGCGGGAGAGTAGGGAAAGGCGAGCGCGATTGCTGGTGCGATAAACACAATAACAATGGCTGCGATTACTAGACGAAATGTAAAAATCGCAGAAACACAGCGGCGTTCAAAAGCTTTGTCTCCAGCTCGTTCGCCTAACATAGCGACAAGCGTGACGTTTAATCCAAGATCGAGAAGAAGGGCGAATATTTGAAGATAGGCATTAGCGGTCGAATATTCACCAAAGCCAATTTGACCCAAATGACGGGTCATGAGACCGATGATGATAACGCCTAATGCGGTGGAGATTACTTTTCCTATGATTTGAACGCCTGTATTCCACGCAAGAGCACGAGTAAGAGACATGGCTGTAGTTTAGCTCATTTTCTTTTTATTTGCAGGTTTTTGTCCCAGTGAACTTCGTAACGATTTAACGCTTCCGTGGTACAATGGAGTAACTGTATGCCGAAGGCGAGAAAGCGCCGTGGTGTTTTTCATACTGTAAAAACATCTGCGCACGAAACTTATCCTGTTTCGTGGTTTTCTGTTGTTCTTTGGTCGTTTGGATCCTGTCTTCTTATTGCTGCGGTTTCTTTTGGATTGCGCATTTTAGAACATACGCTTAAACCCGCTCTTGCGAGCGCGGCAACTGCCTAGTCTTATCAAGCAATGATCGTTTCTTTTGTTTCGTCATAGTCTATGGTACCTGGTTAGTATGGATTGGTTGAATTGAAGGTTAAAAATTTGAGGTCATCAACTTGATATAGTATCG